>DAOWGR010000121.1 GCA_030637365.1 Elusimicrobiota bacterium | reverse complement strand
GAAAATGAGATTGTTTATGCGGGGTAAATTAAACCAATTGCCCTTAACCTCTGTTGAAACTACCGGACTTGAAACTTTCTTTCTGCCCAAAACTTCTTCAAGTTTAAAATAAATTTTTGTTTTTGACGACAAATCCGGAAAAAATTTAGCCGCGTCAATTTTAACCGCGTGCTCGTCCGCCGAAGATTTCCACGCCCAAAAAGGAAGTCCCATATCTTTCGCGAGTTTTGAATCAGCTGTAAACTTTACAGCTTGAATCCAACCGGCGCGCGCGCTTTTGGTTGAAACATAAATTTTATAAATTCTGTCGGGTGAATCGGTTGGGCGAACATTCCATTTAAGAAGCGCTTTTCCGCCGGCGTCATACGGCATATCCGCGGCGATAAGATCTTTAACGGGTTTTAAAACGGAAGATTTTTTTGAAGCGTTTGCCGACGATGAATTAACGGCGACAAGAGCCATGGCTGCAAAAATCAAGATGATATTTTTAATTTTCAATTTCATCAGCTGCAAATAATATACATTTTTGTTTTAAAATTTGCAACACTATTTTTTAAAGACATTAAAAACCCGCCCCTTAAATACTTACTTAAAAAAAACAATTCACATTCTTGATTAAAGTTCAGCGAAATTTTTTAACGAATTTGAGTTCTGTTTTTCGCGGTAATGCCATTCGCGATAATTACAGCTCTCTTTGCATGTGGGTCCTTCGACCTATTATATAAGGAATCATAAGGCACTGTCGCGCGATTTAAGAACAGGCTAAACTATATACATATATACGCGAGTTTGTCAGGATAAAGCCAAATGAAAAAAACGATACTGAAAATCACATTGCTAACGACAACATTTCTTTTTTTCTCCGCTTCAAACATCGGAGCGCGGGGAAATTTTAATTTAAATTCCATTACCGTGAGCGACATTGGCCGTTTTGATGGACATAGTCCGCGTCACGGCACCCGGCATAGCCTTGATTTTTCCGAAGAATTCGGCGATGGAGGCATTTTCAATTTCATCAGGCGCAAAGATAAGAAAGAATGGACGATAATGGTTTATATTAACGCGAAAAACGATTTGGAAGAATACGGCCTGAAAGATATAAATGAAATGGAAATGATAGGCTCCAGTGATAAAGTAAATGTTGTCGTTGAAATCGGAAGAATGGACGGTTTTGATTCCTCCGAAAACGATTGGACGGGGGCAAAAAGATATTTTATTCAAAAAGACGATAACACAAGCTCCATAACATCTCCCGTTCTTGCCGATTTGGGCAAGGTTGATATGGGCGATTGGAAACATCTGGTTGATTTCGGCGTATGGGCCAAAGCCTTATATCCCGCCGAAAAATATATGTTAATCGTTTGGAATCACGGCACCGGCTGGGAAAAAAACTCCAAATCAGGAAAGAATAAAGGACTTTCCTATGACTTTGAAACAAAAAATCACTTTACCACGCCTGAGCTTGCCAAAGCTCTTAAAAAAATCGGCAAACTTGATGTATACGCTTCAGACGCCTGCCTTATGCAAATGGCTTCCGTTGGCTATGAAATAAAAGACAATATCACCTATATAGTCGGCTCTGAGGCAATAGAGCCCAAAGACGGTTATATCTACAACACCCTGCTTGAGCCGATAATTTCCAATCCCGAAATCACGCCTTATCGGGCGGCAAAAGTTCTTGTTGACGCGTATTCGGATTATTATCAGTCAATTAGTAAAAAATCAACTCAGAGTTTTATCAAAACATCAGAGCTTGAGAAACTCATTATATTGATGGATGACTGGGCTTGCGCGGCAATTCAATCAAAAGAAAAGGATTTGATTATAGGTTGCATATATTTGACTCAAAAATACTTCAAATTGGACAATAAAGACTTATATCATTTTGTAAGTATCGTCACCGCCAAAACCCTAACCGAGAATCTTAAGAAAAAAGGCGAAGTTCTTATGCGTCATATTAAGGAAAACGCGGTCGCTTATAGCAGATATACCGATTCTTCCCGCACTTGGTGGAATTATTCCAATTCGCGCGGCATAGCCGTTTACTTGCCTATTTCTCAATACGATTCGGACTATGATGAACTCAAGATAGCCCAACAGTCTTATTGGGATGAATTCATACAATGGTATCTGACGAGTTTATCCGCCGACAAGATATAACACAAACTGAACAATTAGAGGAATATTAGATGAAAAAAGCAACACTGAAAATCGCAATACTGACAGCAGCATTTCTGTTTTTTTACGCTTCAAACGGCGGAGCGCGTGAAAATTTTAATTTAAATTCCATTACCGCAAGCGAATTTTCCGAAGAATTCGGCGATGGAGGCATTTTCAATTTCATCAGGCGCGAAAATAAGAAAGAATGGACGATAATGATTTATATTAACGCGAAAAACGATTTGGAAGAATACGGCATGAAAGATGTCAATGAAATGGAGATGATAGGTTCCTGTGATAAAGTAAATATCGTTGTTGAGCTCGGAAGAATGGACGGTTTTGATTCCTCCGAAGGCGATTGGACCGGGTCAAGAAGATATTTGATTCAAAAAGACAATAGCACAAGCGCCATAACATCTCCCATCCTTGCCGATTTGGGCAAAGTTGATATGGGCGATTGGAAACATCTGGTTGATTTCGGCTTGTGGGCCAAAACAAAATATCCGGCAAAAAAATATATGCTCATCGTCTGGAATCACGGCACAGGATGGGAAAAAAGCGTAAAATCCATAATGGATAAAGGGCTTTCCTATGACTTTGAAACAGCCAATCACTTTACCACGCCTCAGCTCGGCGCGGCGCTTAATGAAATCGGCAGGCTTGATGTATACGCTTCAGACGCCTGCCTTATGCAGATGGTTTCGATCGCTTATGAAATAAAAAACAATATTACCTATATAGTCGGCTCTGAAGCAACGGAACTCGCCGACGGCTACACTTATAATACCATGCTCAAGCCGATAGTTTCCAATCCCGAAATTACGGCTTATCAGGCGGCCAAAGTCATTGTTGACGCGTATTTTAATCACTATCGATCAATTAAAAAAGGGTCAACGCAAAGTTTTATCAGAACGGCGGCACTTGATAAACTCATTATATTGATGAATGACTGGGCTTTCGCGGCAACTCAGTCAAAAGAAAAAGATTTGATCAAACACTCCATGTTTAGAGCTCAAAGATACAGCGCAACTGACCATACCGACTTATATCACTTTTTAAGTCTTGTGACCTCCAAAACCCTAAACGCGGAGCTCAAGACAAAAGGCGAAGTTCTTATGAATCATATTAAGGAAAGCGTAGTCGCTTATAACAAACACACCAATTCTCCCGGCACTTGGTGGAGCGGTCCCGTTGACTATTCAGATTCGCGCGGCATAGCGATTTATATGCCTCCTTATCGGTATAATCCGGACTATGATGAACTTAAGATAGCCCAACATTCCAATTGGGATGAATTTATAAAATGGTATCAAAAGAAGAGTTTATCCACCGACAAGATATAACACAAACTGAACAATTAGAGGATTATTAAATGAAAAAAGCAACACTGAAAATCGCGATACTGACAGCAGCATTTCTGCTTTTTTACGCTTCAAACGGCGGAGCGCTGGAAAAATTTAATTTAAATTCCATTACCGCAAGCGAATTTTCCAGAAAATCAGACAAAAGCGGTATCTTTAATTTTTTCAGGCGCGATGACACTGAGGAATCAATACCTGAACCGGAGCCAAAACCTGAAGTAAAACCACAACCTGAAAGAGACTGGACGATAATGGTTTATATTAACGCGAAAAACGATTTGGAAAAATACGGTCTGAAAGATATAAATGAAATGGAGATGATAGGCTCTTCAAATGAGATTAATGTCGTTGTTGAAATCGGAAGGATGAACGGTTATGATTCCTCCGAGGGCGATTGGACCGGGTCAAGAAGATATTTGATTCAAAAAGACGATAGCACAAGCGCCATAACATCTCCCGTTCTTGCCGATTTGGGCAAGGTTGATATGGGCGATTGGAAACATCTGGTTGATTTCGGCGTATGGGCCAAAACAAAATATCCGGCAAAAAAATATATGCTCATCGTCTGGAATCACGGCACAGGCTGGAAAAAGGACGTCAAAGCCGTGAAGAACAAAGGGCTTTCCTTTGACTTTGAAACAAAAAATCATTTTACCACGCCTGAGCTTGCCAAAGCTCTTAAAGAAATCGGCAAACTTGATGTATACGCTTCGGATGCCTGCTTTATGCAAATGGTTTCCGTTGATTATGAAATAAAAGACGATATTACCTATATAGTCGGCTCCGAGGCCATGGAACCCAAAGACGGTTATACTTATAATACGATGCTCAAGCCGATAACTTCCAATCCCAAAATTACGCCTTATCAGGCGGCAAAAGTTCTTGTTGACGCATTTTGTGAACACTATCAATCAATTGGCGAAAGTTCAACACAGAGTTTTATCAGAACATCGGCGCTTGATAAACTCCTTGTATTGATGAACGACTGGGCTTACGCGGCGATACAGGCAAGAGAGAAGGCTTTGATTCTTAAATATTTATATAAAACTCAAAGATATGTTATGTTTAACAATAGCGATTTGTATCATTTTGTAAGTCTTATCACTGCCGAAACCATGAACGCGGATGTTAAGGAAAAAGGCGAAGCGCTTATGAATCATATTGAGAAAAGAGTGGTCTGTTACAGCAGATATACCCATTTTCCCACAGATTGGAACTATTCCAATTCGCGCGGCATAGCCGTTTATTTGCCCATTCTTCATTACAATTCAAACTATGAAGAACTTAAGATATTCCAAAATTCCCATTGGGACAGATTCGTAAAACTGTATTTACAATTTTAGTTTGGAAGTTTTACTTTTTAAATAGGGAGAAACATATGTTAAAAAAAATATTAACGGCGGTAATCGCTTTATCCATATCCTCGATTGTTTACGCCGAAATAGACTTTGATAGCGGCAAATCATTCAGCCTTAAAAATGAAATGACGAAAATTAAAATTTCTCCGCGGATGAATCGGGAAAGAAAAGCCGATACGACTAAAGAATGGACAATCATGATTTATGTTAACGCTAAAAACGATTTGGAAAAATACGGCCTGAAAGATGTCAATGAAATGGAGATGATAGGTTCCTCCGATAGAATAAATGTCGTTGTTGAGCTTGGAAGAATGGACGGTTATGATTCCTCCGAAGGCGATTGGACGGGGTCAAGAAGATATTTGATTCAAAAAGACGATAGCACAAGCACCATAACATCTCCCGTTCTTGCCGATTTGGGCAAGGTTGATATGGGCGACTGGAAACATCTGGTTGATTTCGGCGTATGGGCCAAAACAAAATATCCGGCAAAAAAATATATGCTCATCGTCTGGAATCACGGCAACGGATGGACAAAGAGCCTCAAATCCATCGTGAATAAAGGGATTTCCTATGATTTTGAAACGAATAATCATTTTACCACGCCTCAGCTCGGTATGGCGCTTAAAGAAATCGGCAGGCTTGATATATACGCTTCGGATGCCTGCCTTATGCAAATATTTTCCGTTTCTTATGAAATAAAGGATGATATTACCTATGTAGTGGGCTCCCCTGAAACGGAACCCGGCGACGGTTACACTTATAATACCATGCTCAAGCCGATAATTTCCAATCCCGAAATCACGCCTTATCGGGCGGCAAAAGTTCTTGTTGACGCGTATTCGGACCACTATCAATCAATTGATAAAGCTTCAACACAGAGTTTTATCAGAACATCATCTTTTGAAAAACTCCTTATATTGTTGGATGACTGGGCTTACGCGGCAACTCAAAGCAAAGAAAAGGCTTTGATTAAGAAATCCGTATATAAAGCTCAAAAGTACGCCGTACCCGACAATAAGGATTTATATCACTTTTTAAGTCTTGTAACCGCTGAAACCATGAACGCGGATGTTAAGGAAAAAGGCAAAGCGCTTATGAATTATATTGAAAGACATCTGGTTGTTTACAGCAGGTATACCAATTCTTCCGGCAATTGGTGGAGCGGTCCGGTTGACTATTCCAATTCGCACGGCTTAGCCGTTTATTTGCCTAAGGTTTCATACAATTCAAACTACGATGAACTTAAAATAGCCCAACAGTCTTATTGGGATGAATTCATAAAATGGTATTTGGTAAGTTTATCCGCCGACTAAATATAAAAACAATAAACGCGCTGATTTTTAAGCGGGGCTTTTTTCCGCTAAAATTTATAACTTAAACCCAATCTTATTGATATTCCGCCGGTATTAAGGTCTCTAAATTCGTCAACAATATTGGTGTCAACATTTTTTATCTTCCAATTCCCGTTAATCTGCCTGTATCTAAACTCGCAATCAAACAATACGCCGCGATACGCGGGGAAATTAAATCCCGCGAGAAAATGCATGCCTACGGGAGTGGCGGTCCCTTTTTTCCATGTTCTTGAGCCGGCGGCGGGGGAATCTTTCTCTTCCCACTTGGATATATAAATCCCGGCTCCAAACCCCAAATAAGGAACAATTGTTGAATCGGCAAGAGGGATATCGTGAACTAAACTCACTGTTATCGGAAAAGCGGTTAGAGTATTTTCATAACGGTCAATATCCCCGCTGGGAGCAAGAGCCATGGAAATCTTCCTCTTTAAAATAATCACTCCTGTTTCAAACATTAAACCCAAATTATCGGCAAACAAATACTTGCCGTATATGCCAATATCGGCGCCATCGCCAAAGCCTGAAACCGTAACGGATGTTGGTGAACCTCCCGCGTTATACGCGACCTGTTCCGTTCCCTGAATCTGTGAACTGGTTGGATGAAATTGTCCGCTCCTTATTCCAACCGTAAAAAGTTTTTTTTGAGCGAAAACTTCCGGCACAAAACCTATGCTTATGCTAAAAACACCCATAATAACGATTACAAACACTTTTTTCATTATATTTCTCCCGTTCCCGCCATAATATTATTTATATTAAAATTGTCCCGCCACCCACTTATACAAACAATATCTAAAGCGATGTGGTTTGTCAATAGTATAAATACCTAAATGCTATTGACACTTTTCAACTCATACAATATACTCCTTTATATTAAGGGTTATGGGAATAATTTAAACGCTATATGGTTTATTTAACGCTATAAAGGGATTTTTTATGAAGAGAACAATTATTTTTTATCCTATCGCTTTGCTGGCGGTGTTTTATTTCACCACAACAATAAAAGAAAATGTTAATCATCCTACTGATTTTAGGGATGCCGTCGGTGAATTCACCGAGGATTTAAACCGAATACAAAGTAAAATCAATATCCCCGATTCCTTGAAATTACCCGAACCAGCAAAAGCCAAAAATGTTCAGGCGGAATCCTCAAGTCCTCAATTGATATATAAATTTAATCGGCGCAAAAGGCTATGTTTAAATTCTAAGGGGGAGAGAGGATATAATAATATTATCGTTGAAGAACTGATTAAAGATCCCTCAAGAGGCGAATGCGCCGATTTGCGCAATACCGACTTAAGCAAGGCAAATCTGAATAAAGCCGAACTAAAAGGAGCCACCTATGATGGCGGGACAGATTTGCCTTTCAATGAATATGAAGCCAGAGACAGAGGAATGATCTGGGAAAATTTGGAGAGTGACAGGGAAAGATACAAGGACTGATAAAAGTTATAGATTAAATCCAAACAAAAGCTTTCATTTTTAAAATCGCGGAGCCTAAAACAGGAGACGCGGCTTTTTTATTTCCAAGTCCTTAATTTTCTGGATACCGTCTCGCTTAAACTACTTGACTCCATGGAACTTTCTTTAGTATTTTGAACCGATTTATTATTATTTCGCACGCGAACAGGCGGCAAGATATTAAGACCCACACTGAACTTATAAGTGCAAACGCCAACGACTCGCGAAACTGAGTTTCGCCGCACCCGCTTAACCGAAGACAATGAACTTCCCAAATCGGTCTTTTTCTTTTTTTTTCGAAACAGAGTCAACATTGTTTTTTATTTTTCCAATATTTCAACATTGGCGCGGGGAACAACTATTTTTTCGCCGCCGGCCAATTCAACCGTAAGCACCCTGACCTTGCTTTCGGAATGAACCTTGGTTAATTCGGACGGCAAAGAATGCACCGTTCCTATTACGCCGAAGTGAGGCTCGCGAATAATCCTTATCGGATCTCCCGGTTCTATCCAGCCGCGGCCGTCTTCTTTTTTACACTCATTGATATTTTCAGGATAACCCGGTATTATTATTTCAGGCCGCATAACGCCCGCTCTTATTTGAGTCGCGCCCGAAACGGAAGCCCGCTCGCCCTTTCTGGCAACAAGCAATTTATAAGTATATTCCGCCATCGGTATCATGCCAAAGCCTTCGGTTACCACAAGCGTAAGACCTATTTTTTCAGTTCCGGTAACGGCAACTCCTATATCATAACCCAGAATTTTTCTTAAATCCTTATCGTGAATACCGCCGACTATAATGGCGTTTACGCCGATTTCTATGGCTTTTTTAATGGCCGCGATGCCCGCGTGCCGGCCGCCGATAATAATCTTGCCTTTATGCGCGGGTTTGATGTTTTCAGGCAAAAGCTCGTCATCGGGACTTTCAACGGCAAGCGCTATCTCGCCGTTAGTCTCTCCGCCTATGCCGAAAATGCCTTGTATAAATGTTCCTTCACTTTCAACAGTCACGCCAAAATCGGGCTGAACATCAATCACTTTGCCT
>DAOWGR010000045.1 GCA_030637365.1 Elusimicrobiota bacterium | reverse complement strand
GATTTTCAGCATCTCGCGGGTTTTCACGAGTTCATCAGCTTTTGGAGAGGCGGCAATGGCAATGCTAATTGTCAGCAAAAGTAATGGCAAAATAAATTTCATAAATTTGGTCCTCCAACCTACTATTATAGAATATAGATTTTTTGCGCGAGCGTGTAAAGGCATAATTTTCGCGGTATTTTAACAGACATGATTTTTGCCGATTTGGCGATATGGGCTTGATATTTGTCAAAACGCACGCTATGATATAGGGAAAGTAAAGAGCTGTTGTTTTCTTGTTTGCTTTAAGCGGATTTCTGTGCGCGTTGCGATACTGTAATATAGAGGTTTTATGAAAAGAATGTTGGAAGTGATTTTAATCGCGGCTGTTATAACTTCGGTTTTGCCGTTTTTATCATTCTCGCAAGGCAAGAGCATTTACGGTAATGACGATCGTTTGGATTATTTTCAGGTCCCGGATGATATTGCCAAACTGGCCGATTCCACCGTTTCCCTATGGCGGTCAAAAAAGGTGATTAGAGACGGCGAAGTTTTTAATCTGGTCACAAAACGTTTCGGCAGACATTATAAACTCTGCATCAGTGAAAGATTCCGCGACCAGCCTGTCGGAGCTTTTTGTTCGGGAGCTTTGGTGAGCGATGATATTATAGTGACCGCGGGTCATTGCATAACCGATGGGAAAATCTGCGCCGACACCAAATTCATATTCGGTTTCTCGGTGAGACGGGACGGAGTAGCCGCCGCAACCGTAATACCGGCAGATGAAGTTTACAGTTGTAAAAAACTAATACGGCGCAATCATAATCCGGACTATGCTCTGATACAATTGGACAGGAAAGTGAAGAACCATAGGCCGCTTGCCATTAACCGGAATAAAAGTATTTCAAAAGGGGATGAGCTTTTTGTAATAGGTCATCCGAACGGACTGCCGCTTAAAGTTGCCGGAAACGCCCGCGTATACAATACTTCAAAGAGGTCCTTTACCGCGAATCTGGATGTTTTTGACGGCAATTCTGGTTCAGCGGTTTTTAACGCCAAAACCAAACTGATAGAGGGCGTGCTTACGGGCGGTATGTATGATTTTGAGCAAGCCGTCGGCGGCTGCGTGAGATCCATTGTGTGGACGAAGGAAGGAGATGACAGGGGCGCCGAAGAAATTACCAGGATATCGGTGTTGGCGCGGCATATACCGGCAATAAAGACGGATAATGCTTTAAAAGCCGCAGAAGTAAGAGATATAAATGTGGACGATTTTGTTCCTCCCGCCGAACTGAGCGGATTTGATATAAAGTTTGAGTAAGCATTGAAAATCCGTCTTTCAGTAGGTTAGTTAAGCCGCTCTAACTGTGGGTGAGCGGTTTGTTGTTTTTTATGAGTAAAGTTTGTAATATATTGCCTATGAGCGCGGTAAATGTCTTAAATCTTGTCAAAAAATATAAAGATTTTGAAGCTGTCAAAGGCTTGAGTTTTGATATTAAGGAAAGGGAAATATTCGCTTTGGTCGGGCCTAACGGCGTTGGTAAATCAACCACCCTTAAAATGCTGTCAACCATATTGAGCCCTACGGGCGGAAGCGTGGAAATATTCGGCCTGGATATAGTCAAAGATTCAAAAGAAATAAGGAAAATAATAAGTTATTTGCCGGAGGAAGCCGGCGCTTATAAAACTTTAACGGGATATGAATATTTGCGTTTTATGGCTTCAATCTTTTTCCGCGACAAAAAACAGGTATTAAAAACCGTTGAATACGGCGCGGAGATTTGCGGCCTTAAGGATAAATTGAAGGATAAGGTGAAAACTTACAGCAAAGGCATGACAAGAAAACTTTTGCTTTCGCGCGCCGTTATGATTAAACCGCGTTTCGCCATATTGGATGAGCCAACCAGCGGTTTGGATATTCTCAATAGTTTTGAAATAAGAAAAATAATCAAGCAATTGGCTAAAGACGGTATGACCGTTCTTCTATCAAGCCATAATATGTTTGAAATAGAATTTCTATCCGATAGACTGGGGATAATGAATAATGGAAAACTGCTTGCTTGCGGCGCGCCCCGCGATCTTAAAGAGAAGTTTTCAACAAATGATTTGGAGGAAGTTTTTATAAAACTTATACAATGAGAATATTTTTTATTCTGTTGAAAAAAGAGATAAAAGAAATGCTCACCATTCCGTTGATTGTTTCGCTGGTGGCGGTATTGTTTGTGTTTTATATGATAGGGTCGGTTGTGGGAAAGCAAAATAAGACATCGGCGGCTCGAAATAATGTGGTTGTATTGGATTTTGATAAATCCGGTCTTTCAAAAAGAATAATTAAAAGTTTGACCGATGGCGAATATATTGTGAAAGACGCGTCCAGTGGTAATTTGCTTGACGCTTTTTCAAATCATGAATATGAAGAAGAATCGTTTTTTATGGTTATACCCAAGGGCTTGGAACGGGATTTTAATCTGGAAAAAAAGCATACTATAGAAATTTACGCGCGTTTTAATAAAAATTTGAGCGGTTACAGTTCGTCTTATTCAGCGTCAAAAATTAGAAAAGGCATTGAGAGAATTAATAAAGATTTGGGAGTTCACATAATTGAAAAGAAATTTCCTTTGGCGAACGTCGAATTTATAAAAAACCCCGTGTTGATGGAAGAATTTGTTGTTATTGGAGATTCTATCGCGCGGGTGTCTGTAAAGCGAGTGCTTTTATTTGTTCATTCTCAAACCTATTTTTTCCCCATAGCCGTGTTTTTTTTGGTTTTTATGGCGGCGCAAATGATTATGACGGCTGTGGCGGGAGAGAAAGAGAATAAGACTCTTGAAACTCTTTTAAGTTCGCCGATTGACAGGAGGATTTTGGTAATATCAAAACTTTCCGCGGCGGCTATTGTGGCGGCTCTTCTTTCAGGCGGCTATATGTTTGGTATGCGTTCGTTTATGTCCGGTATTATGGGGCAAAAAACCGCGGGAATAGCACTTTCAGCTCAAGACGCTTTTGTGAAACTGGGTTTAATAATGGGCCCGGCGGATTATTTGATGATAGGTGTTTCATTGTTGTTCTGCATATTATGCGCTCTTGTCATAGCGCTTATATTGGGTGTTCTCAGCGAGGATGTTAAAAGCGTCGGCGCCACGATGACGCCTCTTATGATGCTTATAATGATTTCGTATTTGCTTCCCATGTTCATAGATATTGGGAGAGCTTCTTTTGTAGTAAAATTATTGCTTTATTCCATACCGTTTACTCACGCTTTTATAGCCCCGCAGAATATATTGGCTCATAATCATGCGGCGGTAATGTGGGGGATAGTATATCAGGCCGTTATTTTTGCAATATTTGTCACTATAGCGGGAAAGATATTCTCAGGCGAAGCATTGCTTACCTTTAAATTGCGGTTCGGCAAATCAAAATAAAAAATAATTTAAACCGTCTTTTACATTGCGAAAGCGGAGGAGACTTAGAGGCTTTTATAATACTTAAAAGACGCGCTTACTTTTTTTAAGTAGTTTACGGTTTCTTTGAAAGGCGGCATGCCGTTATATCTTTTTACATTGCCGGGGCCGGCATTATAAGCGGCTATGGTTTTTCTAAGTCCTTCATTTTGCAAATCAGCCACTTTTAATCTTGAAAAATCGCCGTAGCCGAATTGCTTCCATAAATACCGCAGATATTTCACGCCGTACTTTATATTGACATCGGGATTCCAAAGATGGGAGGTGTTTTCCAAACCCAGCCATTTGGCGGTGCTGGGTAAAACTTGCATAAGGCCGATAGCGCCGGCTCTGCTTCGCGCCTTAGGGTCAAATTGAGATTCTTTTTCTATCACGGACAGTATAAGTTCCAAATCCACTCTTTGCGCCTTTGATTCTTTTATGATTGCCACTATGAAAGGAATATCGGAATCTTTGGAAATGCTTTTACTAAAAGTCATTTTGAGGGGATCAAAAAGAAGAGCGTTTAAATCATGTTCCGCTTCGGGGCGGACGGAAAAAGCTATTTCATCCAAAAGAGGAGTGGAGGGCAAATCACTAAAGTTCGTGGCATTTCCGCTATCTTCCGTTTGTGACATTATGTTATGAGCGTCAAAAATATCCGCGCTGATTTTATGTAATCGTTCAAACGGCTGAAGCTGAATTTTGCTTTGCACCGTGCTTAGATTAAACAGAATGGTCACAAGTATCAGGGCTATCGCTATTCTCATACAATAAGTATAGCCAAATTTAGTCCTTTCAATAAGAGTCAATGTACCTTAAATTTACAGGGTCTTTTGGTCCCGGTTCAGCGCGGCAGTGTAGAAGACAAACAGCGTAAATATGTAAATAAGGTGATAAGTTGATACGGACAAGCAAAAAAACAAACAACAAAGAAAACAAACAGCGTAAATATGTAAATAAGGTGATAAGTCGATACGGACAAGCAAAAAAACAAACAACAAAGAAGACAAACAGCGTAAATATGTAAATAAGGTGATAAGTTGATACGGACAAGCAAAAAAACAAACAGCATAGAAAGCAGCGATACAGAATAACAAAATAAACAGTGCGGCGGGATTTTCATCCCGCGACATAAAAGAAATAAGAAATCAGAAAACAGCGCATGAGAGGATTTAAAATAAATGAGTTTAAATTAAGATATGGAAGAATGATTAGTTATTATCCAGTTCAAATGTTCTTTGTGAAACCAATTGTTTTATTTCTTGGGCGAAAGCGGGATTTTCAGCCACGGCGGCGTCAAAATGATCGGCTAAAATAACAAAAACTTTGGAAGGCTCTTCGCATATTACCGTTGCCGTTCTCGGATCTCTGTGCATAAGAGACATTTCTCCCAAAATATCTCCCGGATGGAGAGTGGCTATTTTTTTGGAAAAGGAAAAAAAGCCTTTTTTTCTTTTTACGCTTAATCTGCCTTCATAGAGTATATAGCAGCAATTTCCCTTTTCTCCTTGTCTGCATATTTTTTCGCCTTTTTTATATTCATAAACCATTACCCACGCGAGAATTTTTTCAAGCAAGGACATTTTCATTGAGGAGAAAATTTTTATTTTTCTTGAAAGCCGCGTTAATTCAATCAAATCTTTATCTGTTCGGGTTAATTTTTTCATATGCTGTATTCGCGTTCAGATGTTCTTTGCATAAACCCCCCGTTTTTAAACGGGGGGTTATCGTTTTTCTCGGCCAAATTTGTTTTGACGAAGAAATGTTTTATTCTATATTGGCTTCAATTATGTAATCAAGCTGAGGGAAATCTTTTTTCAAGTATTCATTGCCTCTGCTTTGAATTAAGCCTTGTCCGGGTCCGCGGCCCGAAGGAGCGCCTTCGCCGTAGCCCGAATAAATGCTGTCAACAACATCCATGCCTTCAATTACTTTGCCGAAGGGTGAAAAACCCATTGAATCCAAATTGGCATTATTGCCGAAATTGATGAACAGTTGAGTTGTTCTGGTATTGGGGCCCGCCATGGCAAAACTGATATAGCCTTTTTTATTGGATTTTATTACGGGGTCGTCTTGTATTTGAGCGTTGCTCCAATGAGCGCTTATCGCGGGGTCTCCGTGTATGCCGAATTGCGCCATAAAACCGCTTATAACTCTAAAGAAAGCGATATCGGTAAAATAACCGATTTTGACCATATTATAAAATCTGTCCGCTCCGAGCGGCGACCACTCTCTTTGCGATTCTATTGTAAATTCGCCTTTGCTGGTTCTGAATTTCACTTTAAAAGCTTCAGGAGCTTTTTCCTGAGCCAGTTTTGGATTTGATAATGCGTCGGTATTGGATTTTGCGGTTTCCATAGTTTTTCCTTTTGTTTGAGTTTCTGTATTTAAGGCTGAGTCCTGAACATCTTCCGGTTTACAGGAAACAGCGGCCATTAAGGTTATTGCCGTTATGCAACTTAGTATCGTTTTTTTGTTCATAGTATAATTGTGCCTTTTTGCGAGGCAAATTTCAATAAGACATATGCATATCTTTCACAAATTTGACAAAACTCGTGATAGACTGATAAAATCTGGTATGAGGGATTCCCGATAGTGGAATATCGCGCGAAAATAAAAAAAGAGGGGTGCTTATGAAAAAGAAATTATGTTTTGGTTTGATAGCTTTATTGGGCTTTGTAAATGTCGCTTTGGCTCAGGAAACGGCCAAAGCCGTTGTGGTTGAACAAATTAAAGTGGTTAAAATAAGCGTTGGGACGGAAGTTGAAGATAGAAAACTTTTGGGCGAAGCTTCAGAGTTTGAATCTTTCAATCAAGTTCTTTGGTGTTGGACTAAAATTACGACCGATATCGCGCCGACTACTGTAAAGCATGTTTGGTATTTAAACGGGAAAACTGTCGCGGAAGTTAAGCTTAATATAAAATATCCTTCTTTTAGAACATGGAGCAGTAAAAATATAGGTCCGGGAAAATGGGAAGTAAAAGTTTTGGATGAAGATGATAAAGTTCTTGCTTCTGTAAAATTCACGGTAAAAGATTCCAAGTCTGAATCGGAAACGGATAATTTGAAATAAAACAAGGTTAAAAGTTTTTTGTCGGCGGTTTCATTTTAAAATAAAGGCCTGTATTATTTCCAAAGCTTTTTCTTTTTGTTCGGGCAAAACGGCTATTTTTGAATATATGGCTATGCCGCCCGTTATGGCTCCGGCATTTTTATCCAAAAGAAAAGCTTCAATGCCTTCTGATTTTAAAATTTCATAAATCATTGCGGCTTCAACCGGATTTTGAGCTTTAAATACTATCGTGAGTTTGGATTCTTCCATAATTCTATAAGCGTATTATACAAGTTAAAAACCCGTTAAAGGCAGTCCGTGTCTTAGTTTTTCTTTGTCCGCTTTTTCATAAAAACTTATTTGTTCGCACATCCACATATAAGGCATTTTAATTTTTTTTAATTTTTCCAGCATGGTTCCGGTTTTAATCCTATTATAAGCAAAGCCTTTTTCGGCCAATTTCTTAACCCAATAACGCTTGGGCTGTTCGTTTACATGATGATGGCCTTCTTGGCCTTTTGGAGCGGCGGATAATATAAGGGTGTCGCTGAATTTGAGAATATTATCAAGGAAGATATCGGTTAAATGTTCGGGTATATGTTCGGCCACTTCAAGGCAAAGCGTTAAATCAAAGTTCCCAAATGTATTTTCAAAAGGAACAGTTAAATCTTGCCCGTGGATATTTATTGGAAAAGAATATTCTTTTGGCGGCGCAACTCCGTCCAGAGCGAAAACTCCGGCGCCTTTTTTTTCAAATAAATGGGAATAAACACCGCAGCCGCAGCCCAGGTCCGCGAGTGTTTTCGGCTTACATAAATCATAAAGAATATCGGTAATTATTTCGGCCGAGCGAATATATTTTTCATGTCCTTTGCCCCATTCTTTAAAAAAAGCGTCATCATATATAAGGTCAAGATTTTTCATAAATATCTCTTGATTTTTTACATTTGTTGTCCAAAATTTCTTTTATGTTTTTTTTGGTGATGTCAGTTTTTTCAAATACCTCTTCAATGATTTTTGGAATATTAAGGGGATCATCTATTCCTTTTTTTAGCAGCATCTTTATTTTTTTAATTCCGAATTTTTTATGCCAATATTTCATTACGGTTTGTGATAGTCCGTACACATTTTCACCTTGTATATGAGCTTGAAGAAAGTTGCTGCCGTTCAAATAGAATAAGATGCCGTTTTCTAACATTGTGGCAACTTTTTTACAGCTTTCTTTAGTTGAAACGAGGTCTTTGGAACCGAAAGTCGTGGCAATACCTTCATCTATAAAAGGCCCGACATAGCCTATTTCAAGGGCAAACACATGAACAAGTTCATGTGTTTGATCCAGCCGATCCACCGCTTTTATTATCCGATAGCGGGCGTTTCCCGCGCCCTTATCTGTTTCACCGATTACATTTGAAGAAATTTTCGCGTCATCAGGAGATGAGTAATAATCAATAACGGGGATTGAATAACCGAATATTTTTTCAAGTTCGTTGAATTTATCAATGAGTTTTGCCGCATTCCGCTTATTGCCGTCAGTCAAAGGTTTTTGGGTGTGAAAGCGTATTTTTCCGATTTTTTCCGATATCCAGCCGGTTGTTAATTTTTCAAGCACCGACTTTTCGTCAAAGGTGAATTTCCATTGATTCGCCTTGTTTTTTACGACAAGCCAAGGCTTATATTTTCCTATGGAGAAGATAATTCTACCTATGTTTTTTTCGAACAATTCCACCCTGTCCAATTTAATATCTTTTACGATGCCGGAATTTGGCGCGAGAGAATTGAGAAAAAAAGCATAATACCTTTTTTCAACTTTATTTCTCAGTTCTTTTGTTTGGGAAGTTTTGTACTCGTCCCAAAATTTGACTATCTCTTTTGATTGTTTTTTGTTCATTGATATGTCACCTCCTGAAAGCACATGGAAAACACCATGCCAAAGATATTAAGAGCGAGTCATTAGTTTAATAAATTTCTTGTCTGTTTTGTGGAAATTGTCCATTGGTATTTCTGAAAACTCCATCCAGTAAAATGTTTGCTGTCTTTGCGGATTGATTTCCTTTGGCGTTTCATTGTCAGGGATATTTAAAAAAATAAAAGCGACATTGTCGTCGGTCGCGTTTTTTAAAATAATGGGGTTCTTTTTTGCCTTAAAGGCATTTAACCCTGTTTCTTCCCGCAATTTTCTTGTGGCGGCATCAATGAACGATTCTCCTTCTTCGGCTTTGCCCATTGGGAATTCATAAACAAATATCCCTTTACGGATGCGTTTTTGGATTAAAACCTTATTGTTTCTAAGAACAGCGGCAATAGCTATATTCATTTTTTATGGTAATCCTTTCTTAAGATTTATAGAAAGTTTTTTCATTATTTAAGTTTAGTTTAG
>DAOWGR010000078.1 GCA_030637365.1 Elusimicrobiota bacterium | reverse complement strand
TTTTTGCCTCGCTGCCACACTGCCGAGCTGTATAGCGGACTATCTTCTGATAGTTCTTTTTACCACTGTTTTTTCAGTGCCTTCTCCGCCCAAGGCCCACATCCAGGTAAACACCACCAAAATCATATTGGTATCCCAATAAGCGGATGTGGCTAAAATAGCTACCAATAATCTGGGAGCAAACAGCCATCCGAGCCACCACAAAATACCTCCAAATAACACGCTGGAGAATATAAGAGTAAGCCTTGGAAAAAAGAACATAAAAAAAATAAACCATAAACCATGCGCGTCCCAAAAATTAATCATTAATAACCTCTCTGCTATGTGCCTATCTGATTTACTTCTCCCTTTTGCTTGTTTCCTCAATTGCATCAATTATCGGAGTATAACCGGTGCATCGGCATAAATTGCCGGATATGGCTTCTTTTATTTCATGCCTTGAAGGCTTTTTCTTTTTCTCAAGCAATTCTGTGGCGGATAAAATAATCCCAGGCGCGCAATAACCGCATTGAAAAGCGTTTTTCTCATGAAATTTTTTCTGAAGTTTCTTGGTTAAAGCTTTTGAACCGGCACCTTCCAATGTAACTATTTCAGTTCCGTCGGCTTCAACGGCCAAAGCCAGACAAGAACGGATGGTTTTACCATTCATAAGGATAGTGCAAGTTCCGCAATCGCCTCTGTCACAACCGACCTTCGGGCTCTTGATTCCAAATTTTTGCCTTAAAACATCAAGAAGAATATCATTGGACTCAACAACAGCCTTAACTTTTGTTCCATTAAGCTTAAAATTTATTTCAGTCTTTTTCATAACTCAACCCCTTTAATTCTTCTTCAATATTTAGAAATTCCGCCCATTTCTTAATATATGCCATATCCGTATTCTCATTGACCATCATAATGCTTTTGCAATCGCTCATTTGTCTTTCCGAACCGCCGGCGATTTTCATCCATTTTAATTTTGAGAGAATAAGATCTTCCGGACTTATTACAGAAAGCTTTAAATTACCAAAATCAATTTCGACCTTTCTTGAAAAACTTTCTTTCTCATAAATATCATCTTCCTTAAGGGGAATAAAATCAATTTTAAACAAAGTATCATTGAAAATTACATTAAACATTTTCTTTTGAGAAACAGCCGATAAAATATCGTCTTTGCTGATATATGCTTCTTGCTCAAATTCAGTAAACAATTTATCCGCTTGTGAATCCTTTAACGCGACAACCATATCAATATCCATGGTGGTTCTGGCATGCCCCCAAAAACCCACCGCCGAACCTCCCGTTACCATATATCCGATATTTAATGTATTAAGTTTTTTGACAACCCAATTCAGTGTTTCAAGGAATAACTTTGGCGTATTCTCTGTTTCAGACATTTTTCTATTTCCTCATTGTTAAATTTAGGATTTTTAAATCTTATTCCCGCCCTCATGGCTTCAATTTGTCCTTCTATCAAATCCACCATTATTAAAAATCTTTCAGCAGGTGTTTTCTTCTTTAATATTTCCAATTGTTTAATATATGCTTTTGAAAATTCCATATTTTTTATCATCCACCTCTTTCATTTCTACCCGCCCCAGTTATCGCGGAAAAACATTATTATTTCTTTTCATTCTCTAAACTACTTTTTCTCCATATTTCGGGCCTTTGCCGGCAAGCCTTGAAACGGCGGCTTTAAGAGCTCTTTCAATCATAATCCGCGCCATATGCAAACGATATTCTCTGCTTGAACGAATATCGCCTATGGGAGAAATTTCAGTCAATAAAGTTTTTTTAACTTCCGCCAAAAGAGTCTCGCTCAATTTATTGCCGTTTAATATTTTCTCGGCTTTATAAGCCCTTAAGGGCTTGGGGCCCAAAGCGCAAGCCGCTATTTTATATGTATCGCCCGAAAAGGCCAGAACGGCAATTCCCGCTTGAGCCAAATCCTCTCCTTCATATCTTGACAGCTTGGCATAATATCCGGCGTGTTTGATTTTGGGAAGTTTTATTTCAATACTCGTGACAATTTCATCCGGTTTGAGAGCCGTTTTTTTAGGCCCTTTAAACCATTCATTAACGGATATTCTTCTTTTTTTCTTTAAACTTTCAACCAAAACTTCCGCGTCATAAACCTGAAGAACGGCGGATGAATCGGCTGAAGGAACAGCGGAGCAGATATTTCCGGCGATAGTCGCGCGATTTCTTACTCCTTTGGACGCGACTGTCGCGCACATCTCGGACAAAAGGGGAAACTTATCTCTTATCATTTTGGAATCAATTAAATCGCTGAATGTTACAAGCGAACCGATGGAAAGCGTGTTTTTTTTAAACTTAAGTTCGCTTAAAGTTTTAATACCTTTTATATCTATAACGGTTTTGGGCCGCTCCATGTCTTCTTTAAGCTTCACAATCAAATCGGTTCCGCCGGATAGAATCCTGCTTCCGGGTTTTGACAAAAGTTTAAGAGCTTCTTTAAGTTTTTTAGGTTTCAAATAGGAAAATTCACATATTATCGGCATATATATTTTTCCTCCGGAAAAATATGTCTCAGGTCTCAAGTCACCCTTAGGAATTTGAAAAATTCCAAGGATGTCTACGCCATGCGGCATAGCGTGGTAGTCCCGTGAACAAAATTACACGAGGCAAATAGCAGAAAAAACTGATATGACAATAAGAAACTCTTTTTTCCGTATCAACTTATCATTTTATTTACTTATCAACCTATCAACTTATCACCTTATCTACGCTGTTTGTTTATTTTCCCGTCATTGCGACTATTCTGCACATTGACGATTCAAGCTCTATTCCTTTAAGAGGAAAACAGCCTATCCAGCATCTTTTATTGCTCAGCTTTTTAATTTCTCCTCCAAGATTCTCGGCGTGAACAATGCCCTTTGGAAAAAGCTTAATATGCATAACCTGATAATATTCTTTAGCGGGAAACATTTGTTCCCAGTTTTTATTGTATTTACCGATAAGTTTTTTTTCAGCCTCAATAAATAATTTGGGATGCCAGTCTTTGATAATCGTATTCATCGGATGATCGGCGCTGCCGCAATCAACGCCTATCCATTTGAATTTCATATCAATGGCCCATTTATAAAATTTCGGACCCGGACCGGGATGTTTGCAAAAATATCTGACTTCATCACAGCTTTTCTCATACCAAGCGTATTTGCTGTAACCGGTATTGATTATCAGAATATCTCCCTTTCTTATATCGGCGCGCTTCATTAAAAGTTCCGGCTCATATAAATCATAATCGCCCACATCTTTGGATATATCAACCACAACGCCATTTCCTGTCCATTCTTCCATGGGAACATTGCCTATCGTTCTGCCGGCGCTG
>DAOWGR010000135.1 GCA_030637365.1 Elusimicrobiota bacterium | reverse complement strand
GTTTTTTCTCCAACCGCTTACGACATCAAAACCTTTGTTAAGTTCGCTTAGGAGGGCGGGAATATCTTCGGGGTCGTTTTGTCCGTCCGCGTCCATGGTTACTATTAATTCTCCCGAGGCTTCTTTTATGCCGGCTGAAAAAGCCGCCGTTTGCCCGAAACTCTTTGAGAAAGTTATAAGTCTGACATCACTATTGTTTTTTACAATTTCTTTGATTTCTTTATTGCTTAAATCCGCGCTTCCATCGTCAATAAAAATTATTTCGCCTTGAATTGAATTTTTTAAAAAAACATTTTTTATTTCTTCGGCAAGAATTTTAAGATTTCCTTCTTCATTATGCGTCGGTAAGATTATTGAGATTTGATATTCCATTTCATTACCCGCTTGCCCGCTATCAGCGGGCATATGTTTTTTTTGATTGTTTTCAGGATAATAAGCAGGTTGTGGGGTCATAATTTAATTCGCTTTTTGCATTTCCTCGGAATATAGGGTTTCAAGCTGTTTTACCATATGGTTGATGTCAAAATCTTCAAGTTCCGTTTTTTCAGCTTCTATTGCCATATTTCTTCTTAAATTGTCATCTTCAAGCAGAAGCATAAGCTTATTATACATGTTTTCAATATCGCCTTGTTTTATCAAATAGCCGTTTTTTTCGGATTTTAAAATATCCGATACTCCGTCGGTATTATAACACAAGCATGGAAGCCCGCTTTTTAAGGCTTCAACCAGGCTTCTGGGCAAGCCTTCCCAAAGAGACGTTAAGATAAAAATATCCGCTATCTTGAGTATTTCGGCCGCGTCTTTTCTCCAGCCGATAAATCTGCAATATTCACAAAGGTTTTCTCGGGCAAGGGTCTCTTTGATTTTTTCAAGTTTCTTCCCCCCGCCGACAAAAACAAAATATGTGTCTGTTCTTTTGGAAATTGTTTTTTTAGCGAGTTTGATAAAGTCTTCCGGATTTTTTTGGGGTTTAAGATTTCCTATGCTTACGATTATTTTGCCGTTTAAGGGTAATTTGAGTTTTTCTTTTTTATCGGAAATATTTATTTTTGCCGGATATTTATCAAGCGCTATCCCGCTTCTAATGAGTTTATATCGCGTCAAATCGCCTATTTTCAAATCTTTTGCCGTTTCCATATTTGATTTTGAGACGAAAATTAAAATGTCGGTTAACTTAGCGCATATTCTTTCAAGAAAAACAAATATCCGCTTTTTAATGAAATTCTGCCGATCGTTAAAGCCAAAGCCGTGAAAGGTGTGTATGATTGTCGGCACTTTGCAAAAGCCGGCGGCAAGCCTGCCCAGTATTCCCGCTTTGGAGGAATGGGTATGCACTATATCGGGCTTTTGCGATTTAATTGTCAAATAAAGCTGATAGAGAGCGAGAGCGTCTTTTATGGGATTGATTTTTCGTCGTAAAGAAGAGATATGAATAATTTCCAAATCGGCGGCGCGCGCGTCGAGAATTCCGCCTTTTCCCGCGGCGATTAATGAATGAAATTTTTTTTTATCGGTATTTGCCGTCGTATACAGCGTATTCTGTTGAGCCCCGCCCAATTGGAGTTGTGTTATTATATGCAATATTTTGCGCGGCGAATTTTTCATAAGTTTATGAAACACCTTTGTTTTTTTCTAAACTCTGAATTTTTGACTCTTCAATTATAATTTCAGTTTTTTTATTTTAAGTTTCGGAAAATAATGTTTTAAAACTTTTCTGTATTTGTAGCCGTAATTTTTTACCATGCCATGCGCTCCCCACGCGCATAATCCTTTTCCGTGTCCCGTGCCTATTCCCCGCAGAATAAAATATTCGGGATATTTACCGTCAAATATCGGCCTTATGTTAAAAATGCTTGAGCGCAATATTCCGCTCGCGAGCATATTGGAAATATTTTTAAAGCCTCGGATAACCGCTGTATTGGCTGTTCCTTCAATTCTTAAGGTTTCAACTCTTCCGTCTTTTTTTCTTTTCAGCGGAACAAGCGCTTTTAATTTGCCTATTTTGTATTTTCTATTAGCTCGTTTTTCTATCCACTTACCGTCTAAAATAATCGTCCAATGAACATTTGAAGCCATTTTTTTATCAGTTGGCAAGCATAAAAGATTATCCGGCGGGCTTTGCAGTGTCCATTTGTAGAAATCAAAGGGAGTAATTGACGATGGTCTGGAGCCTTTGTCATTTGCTCTGTCGGTAAATCCTCCGCAAGCCGTATGTATGTCCACGGTTGATGAAAGGCTGTTGTTTCTGTAAAGGACTTCTCCGCGGGTTAATTCGGCCGCTTTGACGCAATGGGAGTTTTCCGTTTGCAGGCCCGGAAAAACCATGTGGTAGTTTGAATCGCAAATATCGTAATAAGGGCTGGAACTTTTTTTCGTATAGAACATTTTCAGCAGTTTTGTTCTCACCACTACGGCAATGGCTTTTAATTCTTCAATTGAAGTTTTGTCCGGCGCCCATAGTGATACTATGGCGGCCACGCAGTTTTCAATCGGCGTTTTATTAACCATGATTAATCCAGTATTTATTTTCGGTATTAAATTGATTTCACCGGTTAATTCTTTGTCTCCGCGATTTATTCCTTTTTCAACGGTTAAAACGGGGTTTTTTATTAAAATTATTCCGCCTTTTGTTTTTGGAATAATTTTAAATTTTCGTCTTGTGGTATGCGCTATAACCGCCGTGTTATCGGTTATTTCATAAACTCTGTTAAAGGAATTGTACTTAACGGTCCATTGTGAATTGGCTTTTCCTTCAACCGCTTTGCCCAGTATGGAGTCTTCAATGATAAAATCGCTGTTGGCTATGAAATTGAAAAACTTAATGGGAGAAGGATTCCCGTTTTTATCGGAGTACATGGCTATGCGAACTTTTTTCTTTCCATAAAATTTCAAAGGTTTTTTATGCACCGGCCAAGCAAGTCTTGTCCAATAAAGAAGATTATCTTTTTTGCCTTTTACATGTTTTGACAGTTTTTTTGTTTTTTTGATAAAAAACGGCTCATCATTGGACATTTCCCCAAGAGTATAAAATGTTTGCCATGCCTGCGTGTAATAGCCTACATCATCATAGAGAAAGGCGAGATCAGTTATAGCCTGAATGTTTTTATTGTCATGTTCAAGGGCTTTATCCAGGAATATGACGGAGTGCTGTCTTTTTTTATTTTTTTAAAGCATTTGCTGATCATTTGAGAAGCGGGTGAAATTAAATAAGGAAATCTATGATAAACCGATTGGAAATTTTTTATCGCTGAAGCGGGGCCGGTCAATTCAATTTCGGACATGGCTATGCCGAACCTTGTTTGCGCCACGAGATCGGGGGCGACCGTAAGCGGTAGAACTTTTTCAAAAGCTGTTCTTGCCGCGTTATATTTTTCAAGAGCCAGATAATTCCAGCCTTTTTCAAAATGGGTATAAGGATTGCTGGAATTTATTATTTCAGCTTTTGTCAGATAAGCGATAGCTTCCTGAGGTTTCCCGAGTTCAGAGAGGATTATGGATAATTGGCTTATAGCCTTAAAGGATTTTTTGGTGTCTCCCGTTCTGAAAATTATATATTTAAGCGTCCCCGCCGCGTCTTCCGGTCTTCCGTCAAGCCATGATGAATATGCTTTTTTAAATAAAACATCCTCATCCATGAATTTTTTCTCGGGTTGTTGCTCTTCGCGGTTTTGACTCCAAAGGCGTTGTTTGGCTGAAAAACAAGAAGGAAGCAAAATAAACAGGAGTATAAGGAAAGCTAATGATTTTTTCATATTTAGAATTTAGCAATTCTTTACTTTGCCTGCAAGCCCCGTTAGAGATACACGGGCGAAAGTTTTAACAAAAAATGTTGAGAAGCTTGAGTGATGGAAGTTGTATAGATAAACGGTATATAAGGGACGCCACACACTTACGGATAGCTATTAGTTTTTTTTAAAAGTTTCTACATGTAAGTGTGTTGGCTATCTCTAACGGGGTACCTTGCTATGCCGCATGGCGTAGAGCACCGGTTGGAAATAATGTATACTGTAAAAAACTGAAAAGCGAAGAAATAGTCAGGGGGTAATTATGAAAAAAATTGAGATAACCGATGCTGATTTTCGTGAATTCATGCGCATAGCCAGAAAAATACATTTTTTTGAACAAATGACCGTTGGCTTGCTTGAAAAAATACTTGCGTTCGGCATGCTTTATGAATGTAAAAAAGGCGAAAAAGTCTGCTGTCAGGGAGATGAAGGCGATTCATTCTATATAATTCATTCGGGAAATTTAAGCGTTAATGTGAAAAAAGGTTTTTTGAGTTTTTCAAAAAAAATCGCCATTTTGGGGCCGGGAGATTTTTTCGGCGAGATGGCCATTGTGGACAGATCGCCGAGAGTCGCCACGGTAAAATGCGAAAAAGATTCAAAACTTTTCATTTTGCTGGCAAATCACTTTGACGAAGCTTTAAAGGAAAGCCCCGCTTTCGCGGATGATATAAAAAGAACAATCGCTCGAAGAAAATTCGGCCTTAAGCAACAAGGTTGAATTATCAACGGAGTTATTACGCCGGTATTTTTTTTGTTTTTATATTTTTCACAGTTTTAATACAAATAGAGAGGATTATCTTTAATAATCGGTTTTTCATCAAACATATTTTGTATCGCTTTAAGTTTGTCTCAGTACCATTTCCGAACTGGCTGAATTTTGCTTCCGAATTTTGTTAAAGACCTCAACAATAATGTAAAATATAAATACAGGGCCGTTAGCTCAATTGGTAGAGCAGGTGCCTCTTAAGCACAAGGTTACAGGTTCAAGTCCCGTACGGCCCATAAAAGACAAAGCTAAAGAGATTTAAGAGATTGAAAGATTAGGTTATATTTAGGAAACTCCTTAGAAAACTTAATAGCTATTTGTTTAGTCACTATAATCTGTATCAAAAGCGCTGTTTTTTAAGAATGGACGGGTGGCGGAATTGGCAGACGCGTACGGCTTAGGACCGTATGCCTTTTGGCGTGTGGGTTCAAGTCCCTCCCCGTCCATGCATCTCGCGGACTTGAAGCGAAGTGAACGCCGAGCGAATAGCGAGGATCAGGGCTATGCCCGGAAGT
>DAOWGR010000090.1 GCA_030637365.1 Elusimicrobiota bacterium | reverse complement strand
TTTGGTTTTTATTTTTTCTTGTGTCAATTCCATTCACGCTTTTCAGCTTAATAATATCAAAGCATCCGATTTACAAGGCTATGACGGGTGCCGTCTCATGGACTATGTCCATCAAAACGGCCAATTGTCCGATATTGAAATAATAAAGCCCATCGCCGAAAGGGTTTTAAAAAAATCCGCCGTAAAGAACGAACATGTAAATCTATGGATGCAAATAAGGCGCTTCAATGATGCAAATGAAACTGAAGCCAATGATTTTTTCGCGCGGATTTAAGTAATAATTAAAAAATTTTCCGGAGATAACTACAGTGTCCGCACGACAGCCGGTTCAGATTACGCGTGGGGCAATATAAGGAAAAGAACCGCTGATGAATATTATTTAAGAGGCGACGGCATTAATCTCACAATGGACAAATGGAACAAAAATTATACCATCCACGGCAACATTTACGATGGACAACAACATAAATCCATAGACATTGTACTGCGTGATCGCTTTGATGACGATAACTTCGCTTATCATGTAAGCGATTTTCAATTGAGCCTTACGGTAAATGAACGCGGTATAAACGGTTATTTTAACACCGATAACTATTCAAAAAAAGCGGTGGCGGCCATTGTTTCTTTCATTCTTGTTTTGCATGACCAGAAATTCAGCGCCAAAACACCGCCGGTCTGAAAATAAAACACCTTTGACTTACCGTGTCGACAATGGAATTCCGGCGGTGAATAGCGATTTTTTAAGCTTATAAACTTTTTTTGCGCTTATCTTGTATTTTAAGTATACTCTACCTTGATGAATCCTCTAAGCATTCTGCGGCAATTTATAAAAGGTCTTGTAACTGAAACCGCGCCAAATCAAATGGCAATGGGAATAGCCTTTGGCTTTTTATTGGGTCTTATTCCAAAAGCCAATCTAACCGCGCAACTGATTATAATCCTGCTTATGGTTTTAAAAACCAATTTACCCATGGCGCTTCTTTCATTAATGGTGACTAGCGTTTTGGCTCCTGTTTTTGACAAAATAACGGATCCTATCGGTTATTATTTGTTAAATTCTCCCGCTCTTTATCCGCTTTGGGCAAAACTTTACAATATGCCGATTATGCCATGGACCGATTTTAACAATACCACTCTTCTCGGCGGACTTATACTGGGAACGATATTGTTCGCGCCGGCATATATCTTGGGGAAAAAATTCGGCATCGCCTATAATAAAAAATTTAAAGAAAAGATTATCAACTCAAAAATAGTGAAAACCTTCAAACAATCGTGGCTTTTGGAATGGTATTTTAAGGAAGGTATATGAGATATTCTTATATCCTTCCAAGATTCATATTGCTTACCGCCATTTGGGGGTTTTTTTATTTCGCGTTTGATCCTATATTAAAATGGTCGCTTGAAAAATCAATCGGAAAAGCCGTTAAAGCCGAAGTTGAAATAAACATTCTTGACACCTCTTTTCTTCCGCCGAAACTGTATATGGCGGAAGTAAAAATCGGCGACGGAAAAGACGAATATAAAAATCTTTTGGAATTTGCCGAAATGAAATTTGAAATTCAGGCCGCGCCGCTTTTGAAAAAGAAATTCATTATAAACGAAGCTTCGTTAAGCGGACTTAAATTCGGCACGAAAAGAACAAGAAAACTGAAAACAAGTGAAGTTAAAACGCCAAAATTTGTAAAAAAACTTGGATATGTATCGGGCGCGATGGGAAAAGCCGGATTGCAAAATATAAAAAGCGGCGCTAAAAAGAAATTTGAAATCAATCCCGAATCGCTTGAATCGGTAATATTCGCGAAAAACCTTTCAAAAAAACATGAAGCAGAATATGACGCTTTAATGAAGCGGGCGGATATTAAGACATATAACACGCGATTGAGTGAATTAAAAGCGGAATATAAATCGGCGAAGAAACAAAAAAACTTCCTTAAAAAAATGAAAAAATTGAAAAAGGTGGCAAAAAAAGCCAATCGGCTTTCCAAAGATTTTAAAAAGAACAAAAACGCGATTGAAAAATCTTTGAAGAGTTTTAAGGAAGATTTAAAAAAAATTGAAGAGCTTAAAAACCTGGACACAAAAAATCTTATGGGTAAAATGAATATGCCCGCGCTGGATAATGATTCCATTTCAAAAATGCTGCTCGCGCCGGCCATGACGGATAAAATTGAAAAAGCGTGGAAATGGACGACTCTCGCGAAAAAATATATTCCTGAAAATCCAAAAAAGAAATTATTGAAAAATAAAACCCAGCGAGGCAGAATAGTCCACTTTCCAAAACTCAAAAAACGGCCGAATTTTCTCATAAAAGAAATGCTTATCTCTGGGGAATTGAAACTTGACAAGCCTCTCGCTTATAAAGGAACGGCAAAAGGCATTACCACGCAGCCTTTTATTTACGGAAAACCGATGACTATTAGAATTGACGGCAAAACGGAATCGGCGATTCTGAAAGTCCTGTGTTCGGTAGACGCGACGAAAGAAGTATCAGAAAGTAATTTTAAAATAAATTATTCGGGCATACCCGTAAAAAAAATGGAGCTTGGCTCCAAAGAATCTTTCGGCGTAAGCCTTAGAAACGGAACGGGCGATTTTAGGGGCGATTTTAAAATTAAGGGAAAGGCTTTGTCAGGAAACGCCACATTCAAAATAAAAAATGCCGCGCTTAAAGCAAACGCGGAAAACATTAAATTCGCTCCGCTCAAAAGCTCCATTGAAAAATCAATTTCCTCCGTTTCGGACATTTCCGCCGATATAAAAGTGAAAGGCAAGCTTAATTCACCGGAATTTTCATTTAAAACGGACCTTGCCGACAAAATTTCGGCCGCTTTCAAAAGCGCGCTTGGAGATGAAGTCCAAAAGGCTAAAAAAGAAGCCGAGCGAAAAGTTGCCGAAGCGCTGAAACCCTATCGCGCAAAAATTGACAATTTGATAAACACAAGACAAAATCAAATAAAAAAAGAGCTGAAAGCCTCGCAAAAAAGCATTTCAGACTTCGCCAAAAAAAGCATTAAATGAGTAATATCCCTCAATAAAAATCAGGAAATTTTTAATTTGCTCGCTTGAATTGAAGATATGGCGCACATATCAATAATATCGTTTACGCCACATCCCCTTGAAAGGTCATTAATCGGCGGATTTAAACCTGAAATTACCGGTCCTATGGCTTTAGCTCCCGCAAGCCGCTCAATCAATTTATAAGCTATATTGCCGCTGTTTAAATCGGGAAAAATCAAGACATTGGCTTTTCCGGCCACCAAACTTTCCGGCGCTTTCGCTTTTCCTATCCAATCCACGATAGCCGTGTCCGCCTGCAGTTCGCCGTCTATTTCAAGAGAGGGAAATTTTTGTCTTGCAATTTCGAGAGCTTGTCTTACTTTGCTTATGGAAGGATGCTCGGCGCTGCCTTTGCTGGAAAATGAAAGAAAAGCTATTTTGGAATCAATATCGCATATTTCTTTGGCAACCGAATCGGCGGCATTGGCTATATGCGCGAGCATAGCGGCTGAAGGCTCCATATTAAGACCGCAATCGGCAAAAACAAAAAGAACATTTTCTTTTCCCGAGAACCGCGGAATTTCCATGATAAAACTGCTGGTAACGGGGGGGATGCCGGGATATATCTTTCTTGCTTCAAGCGCGGGTTTTAAAACATCTTTTGTCGGATGAACTGCGCCCGCCACCGCCGCATCGGCATAATTCAAAAAAAGCAAAGCCGTTGCCAGATACATTCTGCTTTCAACCAATTCCAAAGCGGGAAAAAGTTCGATTTTTTTAATCTCCGACCATTTTTGAGCGCACTCTCTTTTTAATTTGTCATCTGTCAGAATAATTTCAAATTTCGCTTTTTTTAAAAAACTTTCGGCGCGGGATTTTTCCGATTCATTAAGCAAAACTACCGGAAAACAAATTTTTTTTTCTGCCGCTTCTTGAGCGGCTTCAAGAATCCTGGCGTCTCCGCCTTCGGGCAGAAGAATTCTCGCCGGAACTTGTGAAGCTTTTCTTCTTAACGCGTCGGAAATCATTTTATATTTTGACTTTCAATTGTTCCGAAATTTTTTCCACGGCTTCTTTAATAACTTTGGCACAGGGAGAATCCGAAAACTTTTCAATAAATAACTCCCCCTTATCTTCCGCTTCCATCATATCGGAATCAAAAGGAACCCTGCCCAAGAAATCAACGTTTAAATCGTTGGCCGCCCTTTCGCCTCCGCCCGATTTAAAAAGATTAATCTCTTTGGCGCAATGCGGACATTGAAATGTCGTCATATTCTCTATAATTCCCAAAACTCCGATTTTCAATTTTTTAAGAAAATTAACCGCTTTTTTTGAATCAAGCAAAGCTATGTCTTGCCCTGTGGTTACTATTATGCCGCCGGTCATTTCAGGCAAAAGCTGGCATATTGACAAAGGCTCATCCCCGGTTCCGGGAGGAGCGTCTATTATCAAATAATCCAAATCTCCCCATTGAACATCCGCCAAAAACTGTTTGATAACGCCCATTTTAAGCGGCCCTCGCCATATAAGAGGAGCATCGCTTTCAGGCATTAAAGAACCCATGGACATCATTTTAAAATTTTCTTTTACAATTATCGGCTCCAAAATCTTGCCGTCCGTATTGGGAGTCTTTCCCTCTTGCCCGGTCATCTTGGCAAGCGAAGGGCCGTGAATATCAATATCAAGCAAACCGACCTTATGACCCAAAGCGTTCAGCGCGGCCGCAATATTTACGGCTATGGAACTTTTACCCACACCGCCTTTATTGCTCATAATCAAAATTTTATTGTCTATTCGCGCCATGTTCTCTTTTATTTTTGACGCGCTATCATCAACTTCAATCTTATGCATAAAATCTCCAGAGGGCTATAATGTAATCTGAAATTCAGACTAAAACTCTCAATTTAGCTAAAACCCCACTCTACCATTATAGTTTTTTTGAATCTTCATTAAAAATATAGTCGCGTTCATCGAGTTTTTGGCGTTAGTAGCGTTTATAGAATTTCAACGCAACACGCAACGCCATTAACGCGACACACGCGTTACGCGCTCCCCGTTTATTTTGTTATAATACCTTTGCCTTTCTACCAAAAATATAAGTTGGAGAAAACAATGAAACCAATCAAAACTCCTCAAGAAGCGGTGGCAAATATCCGAGATAATTCATCCATAATGATAGGCGGCTTTATGTGTTGCGGCCATCCTTTCTCGGTTATTAACGCCATTGTTGAAACAGGCGCCAAAAACCTCACTTTAATTACAAATGACGCGGGCTATCCCGATATTGGCATTGGAAAACTCATTTGCCAAAACAGAACGAGGAAACTTATCGTTTCCCATATAGGTCTAAATCCCATAGCCGGAAATAAAATGCATTCCGGCGAGATGGAAGTGGAACTTGTTCCGCAAGGCACATTGGCCGAAAGAATAAGAGCAAAGGGCGCCGGCCTCGGCGGAGTATTGACTCCCACGGGCATAGGCACTGAAGTTGAAACGGGAAAACAAAAAATTACGGTAATGGAAAAAGACTATTTGCTTGAGATTCCCATTGAAGCTGATTTCGCTCTCTTACAAGCTGCCGTTTGTGATAAATACGGCAATTGTTTTATAAATAAATCGGCTAAGAATTTTAATCTTGTCATGGCTATGGCCGCTAAAACGGTTATTGTCGAAGCGGATAAGATTGTTGAACCGGGAGAGCTTGACCCCGAACATATTACCGTGCCGGGTGTTTTTATAACCACAATAGTGCAAGCAAAAAAGGAAGATACGGTTCAAAAGGTTTGGAATTAACCAACGGAGATTTTAAAAATGACTGAAAAAGAGATTAAAAGAACAAGAATCGCCACAAGAATCGCCAATGAATTTCCTGACGGAGCCTTGGTAAACTTGGGAATAGGAATGCCCACCATGGTGGCTAATTTTCTTCCTAAAGATAAAACCATACTTTTGCAATCTGAAAACGGCTTTATCGGTCTTGGCCCCAAACCTGAAGAAAAAGATGAAGACAGAGATTTGGTAAACGCGGGGGGAAATCCCGTAACCATGCTACCGGGCGGCTGTTTTTTTGATTCCGCTTTGTCATTCGCTATTATACGGGGAAGACATGTGGATTATACTGTGCTCGGAGCATTGGAAGTGGATGAACAAGGAAATCTTGCCAATTATATGATACCCGGCAAAATGGTTCCCGGCATGGGCGGAGCAATGGATCTCGTTGTGGGAGCTAAAACCGTTATTATAGCGATGGAACATCTAAATAAGAAAGGCCAATGCAAAATACTTAAAAAATGCGCGCTTCCTCTTACCGCCAAAGGCGAAGTGGATATAATTGTAACGGATATGGCTTTTATCAGAGTTACAAAAAAAGGACTTGTTCTTGAAGAAATAGCCGAGGACACGACTGTGGAAGAAGTCTTAAAAAACACTGAAGCCAATTTGACGGTGGCGGGAAACCTTTCCAGATTTTAAGGATATATAATGAATAAAAAAATCGCCATTACCTGCGCCATAACGGGCGCTGAAACAACAAAACAGCAACAGCCGGCTCTTCCCATAACTCCCGAGGAATTGGCCGATTCGGCTTATGAATGCTACTTGTCCGGAGCTTCAATCGTTCATCTTCACGCCAGAGACAAAGACGGCAAACCGACGCAGGACCCCGCGGTTTTTAAAAAAACAATGGATTTGATACGCAAAAAATGCGATATGGTAATTGAGCTAACCACCGGCGGAGCCGTGGGAATGACGCCGGAAGAAAGAATTGCTCCGGTAAAACTCAAGCCCGACATGGCTTCTTTGGATTGCGGATCGGTAAATTTCGGCAATGAGTATATTTTAAATCCATTGCCCGTTATGAGGGAATTCGCGTCCGTAATGAATGAGAATAATGTAAAACCGACGCTTGAATGTTTTGACGCTTCACATGTATTCGCTTCGCAAATACTCATAAAAGAGGGCTTGATTAAACCCCCGTATCATTACGGTTTTGTAATGAATGTTTTTGGCGGCATAAGATATACGCCGAAAATGCTAAGCGCCCTCATTGATTTACTGCCGCCGGAAAGTTTTTTCACCGTTATGGGCATAGGCAAATCCTATTTGCAGGCGATGTACGGCGCAATAGCCTTTGGAGGATTTATAAGAGTGGGATTTGAAGATAATATTTATTACTCCAAGAGGCGCCTTGCAAAATCAAACTCCGAATTGGTGGAAAGAGCGGTTAGAATAGCGAAAGAAGCGGAACTTGATATCGCCAAGCCCGACGATATCAGAAAGATGTTTAATTTAAGAAACTGAAAATTGAATTCAATATTCGGAAGCCTGACGATGTCGGAAAAAACATTGAAAATAGGCCAATCATAAAATCCTTTATGAGCATTATCTCTAAAGCCAACCGTTTAATCAATAAATCCTCAAAAATAAAAGCTGACAATTCAAAAGCTTTTTTTAATTATGGAAACTCGTCGCTTAAAGCAAACAACATTGATAAGGCGATTTTTTTTTACAATAAAGCTCTTAAATCGCGCCCTTCATTTGTTCAATGCTGGATTAATCTGTCTCAAGCATACAAAAGCAAAGGTCTGATTTTAAAATCGGAATCTTCCATAAATCGCGCGATTAAAATTGATCCGAAAATTTCTCATCCGTATTTTATTTTGGGGGAATTATTTCTAAGAAAAGGCCGGTTAAAAAAAGCCGTTAAAGCTTTGGAAACGGCAATAAAAATATCGCCCGATTTTCTTGAAGCTTATTACGCTTTGATAAACGCCGCGATAAAACTTAACGACGGAAAAAAAACCTCCGCAATCATAAACAAATGTTTTAAACTCGATATTGATTACACGCGCGTATTGTCAATTTTACTGAATGCTCCTAATCCGACCACTTCAAAAAGTTTTAATAAAACTTACAAAACAATACTGTCAAATTTCATGAAGCGCTATGACGAAATTATTTACAGAACTGAAATGAAAATATCCGGCGATATGCGAGCTTTAGATAAAAACAAGCTCCTGAATTTGAAGAGCGAAAGAAAAGAAAAAATCGTTAACATCGGCATATCCTACAGAAACATAGGCGAAGAGAAAAAAATGAGAGCCGCTTTTTTAAAGTTTTTGAAAATAGCGCCTAAAAACAAAGCTTATGATGTTCAATATTTCAGAGCGTATTGCGCTGTCGGCAAATACGCCGATGCTTTTAAAGCGGCTGAAAAAATAATGCATTCAAATACCATAACAATTGATGAACTATCCGATCCTTTTGTCGGCGCCATGTCCGCCGATTTTATAAAAAAACAGCTTGATTTGGTTAGCCGCGCGAAAGTTCCGAAAAGACTGAAAATTTGGAAAACATTTTATAAAGCGACTTTAAACCGCAGGATTAATTGTGAAGAATTAAAAAAAATAAGCGAATTGATTGTTGGCAAATATGTTTGGATGAAATATCCGTTAGCGATAGATCTGCGCAATAACCGTAATTTCGTGAAATCCATAAAGTTTTTAACAGAAGCAAAAAAAGTCCGTCCGAAAGATTGGCTGTTAAATTGCGCTATCGCGGAAGCTTTGTTGTGCAATGGTCAAAAACAAGAAGCATTCAAACAATTTGAAAAGATTTACTCGGACAAATTCATGAGAAACGCGAATGTAAAAGCGTGGAAAGGAGAATGCCATATTTTTACCGGACAATATGCAAAGGCCATAACAGATCTTGATAGCGCCATTGTCCGTGAAAATCCCATCGCCTATACATGGAGGGGCGCCGCTCATTTTAAATCGGGCATGTGTCGGCAAGCCTTAAAAGATTTAAACAGAGCCGTGCGGCATAGACCAAATGATTTGGAAGCGCGCGTATGGCGCGGCGAGGTTTATAGAATTCTAAAAAAATTTAAACGCGCTCTTTTGGATTTAAATTTCGTTATCAAACAAAATCGCGGATATCTTTGGGCATATTTCAATAGAGCGCTTATAAAAAACACACTCAAGGATTATAGCGGAATGAAACAAGACTTTGACGAAATTAACAACCATGAGTTAATCGATATTATCAAAAAAAGACTAAATTTAAAATTATCGGGGAAAATTACCCGCAAGCAAATCGTTGAAATTTTAATCAAAGGTTTGGAATTCGCAAAGGGCAATCGCAGAGATGATAATTATTTGCTGACAATCGCTTTTCCGGAATATAATCTAAAATTAAAAACCCCGGCCGCTTGATTGTTTATTGAGCGTATTAAACTGAAGTTTTTAAATATATGTAACAATCGCATCCGTTATTTGGCTTTAAAAAACAAAACGCGCCTTTTTGCTTTATAATTGGTAAAATTATTTATAATACATAGAGACATGGGAAAATCAAAAATGTCCTTTAGTGTTTCAAGTTGTAGATAAAAAAACCGGAGACCATATGACAATGACCGACACAAAAAACATAATAGTAAAATCAGGGGGAAATCCGTTTGGCGCTCACAGGGTAATAGAACCCAAAGGCGTTCTTCCTCAGCCCGCGCTCAAGATAGATAATAATATGGACTATATTTATGATAATGAGATGCTCATTGAAGTTGAAACTTTAAACATAGATTCGGCAAGTTTTACGCAATTAAAAGAGTCAAGCGACAATGATGAAGAGAAAATAAAAGAAATGATACTGAAAATAGTCGGAGAACGAGGGAAAATGCAAAATCCCGTAACCGGTTCCGGCGGCATGCTGAGAGGAAAGGTTATAAAAATAGGTCCTGCGCTTGCGCGAAAAACAAAATTAAAAGACGGAGATAAAATAGCAAGCCTCGTTTCACTTTCACTTACTCCTCTGAAAATAGATAAGATTATCGGCTTTAAAGAGGGAACGGAACAGGTAAATGTTAAAGCCAAAGCCATTATTTTTGAAAGCGGCATTTACGCTAAATTGCCCGATGATATGCCGGAATCCCTCGCATTGGCGGTTTTGGATGTGGCAGGAGCGCCCGCTCAAACAGCCAGATTGGTCAAGCCTGGAAACACCGTGGCCATAATCGGCGCGGCGGGAAAATCCGGTATTCTTTGCTCTTATGAAGCAAAAAGAAGAGCCGGAATAACCGGTAAAATAATCGGAATAACTGGAAGAGATAAAAGCCTTCAAAAAATGAAAGAGATGAAATACTGCGACATTAATCTCAAGGCCAATGCCACTGACGCGGTTGGATTATATAATGCCGTTAAAGAAGCCAATAATGGCAAGTTGGCTGATGTGGTAATAAACTGCGTCAACATTCAAAACACCGAAATTCCGTCCATTTTGATATGCAAAGACGGAGGAACAATATATTTCTTTAGCATGGCCACTTCTTTTACAAAAGCGGCTCTCGGCGCCGAAGGCGTGGGAAAAGATGTTAATATGATTATCGGCAATGGTTACGCGAAAGATCACGCCGATATAACGCTCAATATTTTAAGGGAATCTCCCGAAATACGAGCGCTTTATGAAAAGCTGTACGCTTAACAGCAGGTCAAGATTGAGGTTAAGGTCAAGCAAAAACAATAATCTTTTAACAGGTTAAGGTTTTAAAAAAAGGGAAACTCTGAACCCAAATCTTAAACTCAACCTGCTTTTTACGGAGCTTCTATGAAAAATCACAAGACCATATCGAACGCCGCGCCAAAGCGCGATGCGCGTCAAACGGCCAAGAAAGTCAACTGGAAAGATATTCCTCTTTGGAAAAACATCACCGACGCTCAATGGCATGATTATAAATGGCAGCTTGAAAATGTTATACGCGATATTCCAAGTCTTGAAAAAGTGGTTTCTTTAGATGTTCAAGAAAAGAAAGAATTGAAGGAATGCCTTAAAAAATTCAGAATGGCCATCACTCCGTATTATGCCGCTTTAATGGACAAAGAAAACAAGTTATGTCCGGTAAGACTTCAGGCCATTCCCCGCGGACTTGAACTGAAAAATGATATTTCGGATTTGAACGATCCACTGCATGAAGACATAGATTCTCCCGTTCCCGGCCTCACTCACAGATATCCCGACAGAGTTCTTTTATTGGTTACCAATATGTGTTCAATGAACTGCCGCCATTGCACAAGACGAAGGCTCGTGGGCTTTGAAGATATGCATATGGAACCGGCCAATTTGGATAAAGCGATAGAATATATAAAAGAAACCAAAGAAGTCCGAGATGTGCTTATCAGCGGCGGAGATCCTTTTGTTTTGACGGATGAAGCCTTGGAATCCGTTATAAAAAGAATCAGGGAAATCGACCATGTTGAAATAATAAGAATCGGCAGCAGAATCCCCGTCGTTATGCCTATGAGAATAACCGATTCTCTGGTCAATATGCTGAAAAAATATCAGCCTATCTATGTGAACACCCATTTTAATCATCCGAAAGAAATGACACCCTCGGCTTTTAACGCCTGCGCTAAACTTAGCGACGCCGGAATCCCGTTAGGCAATCAAAGCGTTCTTCTAAATAAAGTCAATGACTGCCCCCAAACAATGAAAAAACTGGTCCATGACCTTTTAATGGCCAGAGTAAAACCTTACTATATGTATCAATGTGATTTGTCCGAAGGAATCAGCCATTTTAGAACCACTGTTTCAAAAGGCGTGGAAATCATTGAAAATTTAAGGGGGCACACCACCGGCATGGCTGTTCCGACTTTTGTTGTTGACGCGCCCGGCGGAGGCGGAAAAACTCCGGTAATGCCCAATTATTTGATTTCAATGTCCGATAAAAGAGTCGTGCTTAGAAATTATGAGGGCGTTATTTCAGCTTACAGTGAACCTTCGGACTATAAATCTTCCGATTGCGCTAATTGCGAATTCTGCGACAGTGATTTATATAAACCGATAGACGGAGTGGCAAAACTTTTAAACGGCGAGAAATTGACCATGGAGCCGGCAAATCTCAGAAGAATCAAGAGGCATATAAAAACAAAGGCAAATTAGAAATCAGATAGCAGAGAGCGGACAACGGAAAAAAGCCGGAAACAGTAAAGAACTCTATTGCGTCATGTGTTTGGCGAAACACCAATCAGTGAACAGGCAAACGCCGCGAAAAATTGAGCGCTTATGAATATTGCGCCAAATGGTGGATATTTATGTCACAAAGCCTCAAGAAACTTCTTAGGAATAAAACCACTTTTATCATCGGCTCTAAAAAAAACGCCGGAAAAACCACATTCCTGAATTATGCCGCCTCAAGCCTTAGAAAAACGGAAACGATAGCCTATTTAAGCATTGGCGTGGACGGAGAGAAAACGGATCAAACTTTTGGCTCTCCAAAACCGAAAATTTTCGCCCTCAAAGGAGATATTCTCCTGTCAACGGATTCATCCGTAAAACAGTCGGACGCCTCATTTAAAATTCTTAATACCTATCCTTGTTCCACTGTCTTGGGAAAACTCATGCTTCTTAAAGTTTTAAGAAACGGCTATGTGGAACTGATAGGCCCCCAAAACAATCTTCAGCTTTCCGATATTCTCGGCGACATAAAAAAACATAAAATACGAACGATATTGGTGGACGGAGCAATCAATAGGATAACGCAAGTTTCCGCGCAAAATAATTCTCATTTTCTCTATGTCGCCAAAGCGGGCCCTGAAAATTTGAATTCCATTGCAAATTCCATAAAACTTATTTACCGTCTTTGGAAAACACCTATATACGAGCCCCGCGCCCGCGAAGGAAAAAAATCGGAAATCACGACGCGTTTAAACGGCGCGATTACAAAAAAGAAAATCGGCCTCATTAAAAGCGATGCCAAAATCGTAATTTTTGAAGACTTCACCAAAGTATTTCTCCCATATGGCGATTGGCAAAATCTTTCACAAAAATATCGGCTTTATTTCAAAGAAAAATTTGAATTATCGTCATTCATTGTCAATTTGTATAATATCTCAAAAGAGGACTTTAAAAAAGCTCTTAATTCTCCGGAGATAATGAAAAAAATAATATTCAATCCATATGCCGAATAAAATATATAAATTTTCGGAACTTGAAGATTTCTACGGCTTTTTTAAGCCGCTTACTCCTTTTGGCAAACTGGCAAAAGAAAAACGAGTTGTTTTCAATGATATGAAAATTTTGGCTAAAGAGTATTCTCTGATTGGCGATTTTATCGCTTTCATGGAAAAGGATACCGTTCTCTTTGACCGCATTGAAAATCATTTTCGCGAAATTCCGTTATTAAGCTTTGACTATAATCGTTGCGCGGAAGTTTCCGATATTTTTCTGCTCAAAAAATTCCTTTCACATTCAAAAGCCGTTTTTAATCTTTTACCGGCGAAATTAAAGAAAAATCTAAAAATAAAATGGGCATCCGACAAATTGCTCTCTTTGCTTATGAAAGGGGGGAAAGGAGAAACATTTTATATTTCGGATTCATATAGCCCCGAATTAAAAAAAGTAAGAAGCGAAATTTTGAAAACGGCCGATGAATTGGCAAAAATCAGAAAAACCAAACTGAAAGAAACGGCTTTGCTCGGACTTGATTTTCATCTCAAAGATTTTTTGATTATTGGCGCCGCGTCGGGAGATAAATACTATAAAAACAAAAGCCTTTTCATTGACGCCTATGACAGTGAAAACATAATAATCAAACCCGTTTTTGGAGAACGCTTTTTAAAATTATCCGCGGAAAAAGAGCTTTTAAACAGAACAGAAAAATCGATTGAAAAAGAAATTATAAAGAGTATCGCTTCCGCGGCCAAGAAAGACCTAAAAGCATTGGTTCTCTACGCCACACTGCTGGAAAAAACGGATATTCTTATTGCGAAAGCCCGCCTGAGCGGAAAATTTGACATGGTTCGCCCCACATTGACAAAATCCGGCGGAATAATTTTCAAAAACGCGAAATTCATTCCGCTAAAATCAAAACTGAAACAAATGCGGCTTAAATACACGCCGCTGTCCGCTTCTTTCCCCAAAAGAATAAATTCAATAAGAGGCTCCAATATGGGAGGAAAAACCGTGCTTTTAAAAACCGCGGCGTTCTTCCAGATTTTAGCTCAAATGGGCTTTTTTGTCCCCGCCGAATATTATCAAACACAGGTTTTTAAAAAAATATCTTTCGCCGGCAATCTGTCTGATGAAAATTCCGGCGGGTTAAGCGGTTTTGGACTTGAAACGCTGGGATTTATGGATAGCGACGATTTGACGCAAAAATCTCTTATTTTTATGGATGAATTCGCCAAAACCACAAATTCCGGCGAAGCAACCGCTCTATTATCGGCCATAATAGAAACTTTCTCTAAAAATCCAAACGCTTTTATGTTTATATCCACTCATTTTTCAGATTTGCCTGAAAATAAAAACGCCGCTCTGCTAAAGATGAAGGGCTTTGACAATGCCGCTTTTGAAAAATATTTCAAGGCTATGCCGGGTGCCGTGTCAGGGGGCTCTGCCCATCAAACGGCCAAGGCTATGCCGGGTGTCGTAACAAGGTGCTATGCACATCGGACGACCAAGGCTATGCCGGGTGCCGTGTCACGGACTATGTCCATCAAAACGGCCAAGGCTATGCCGGGTGCCGTGTCAGGGGGCTCTGCCCATCCCGCCACTACTACATCAGCGGGCAGGCAAACGGCCAAACCTCATGAAACCTCTTTAACCGAAAAGCTGAAAATGATAAATAAATTCATGCGCTATGAAATAATCAGAGACAATGATAAAAAAAAGATTTGCGATGCCATAAAAATAGCCAAAATTCTGGGAATGAACGCCAAAATCATTCGGCTCGCGAAAAAAATCATGGAGAAAAAATATGGTTAAATCCAAGTTATCCCTGTCAAAAACAAAAATATCCAAAGCCAGACAAATTTCAAAAGATATTATCAAGCCGGTGCAAAAATTTATTGACGCGCACACAACGATCGCTGTGGAAAGAGCCTCTTTAAGGCTTTTGGGCGCAGACGGCGCCGATTCAAACGGCGTTCCGACAGCGAATATAATCGCGCAACAATGCTGCGACAATCTGACGCGCGGCGCTTCAAGATATTATTTAAACGCTCTTGTGAAACTCGGCATATCTCAGGCAGAACTTAATAAAAGAATACTTGCCGGCGCGAATATAGTTGAAATGGAATTTACGGACAAAAAACATATCGCTAATAAAGCCTCGGAATTATTGGATGAACTTAATGAAAAAATAACGGCAAATGTTAAATTCCGAAATAAAAAACTAAAACAGTATAAAGATAAATCCCCTCTCCTATATGTAATAGTCGCGACCGGAAATATTCATGAAGATGTCGCGCAGGCGCAAGCCGCCGGCTATCAAGGCGCGGATATTGTGGCGGTAATAAGAAGCACCGCTCAAAGCCTGCTTGATTATGTGCCTTATGGCGCAACCACCGAAGGCTTTGGCGGAACCTATGCCACACAGGAAAATTTCAAAATAATGAGAAAAGCTCTTGATGAAACCTCGGAAAAAGAAAAACGATATATAAGATTGGTTAACTATGCTTCGGGCTTATGCATGCCGGAAATAGCGGCTATGGGCGCCTTTGAAAGACTGGATATGATGCTGAACGATTCAATGTACGGAATTTTATTTCGCGATATAAACATGTACCGCACATTTACCGACCAAAATTTTTCAAGAATGATAAACGCCGCGGCGGATATTGCCATAAATACAGGCGAAGACAATTATTTAACCACTTCCGACGCCATTGAAAAAGCTCACAGTGTTCTCACATCCCAATTGATAAACGAGCAATTCGCCTTTAACGCCGGAATGCCGGTAAAACTTATGGGACTCGGCCACGCTTTTGAAATGGATCCAACCACAAAAAACGGCTTTCTTTATGAATACGCGCAAGCGCTTATGGCGCGGGAGATATTCCCCAATCATCCTTTAAAATATATGCCGCCGACAAAATTTATGACCGGCGATATTTTTAAGGGCTACGCGATGAACACCATGTTTAACTTTGTAACCAAAGCCACCAATCAATCAATAGCGCTCTTGGGTATGCTGACCGAAGCCATTCACACGCCTTATCTTCAGGACAGAGCTCTCGCTCTGGAAAACGCGAAATATGTGCACAATAATATTGACGGGCTTTATGAAGAACTGGAATTTAAAAAAAACGGAATAATAGTTAACAGAGCGAAAACGGTTTTGGATGACGCTATCGCGATGCTCGCGAAAATACAAAAAGCGGGGCTTTTTAACGCTATTGAAAAAGGAATGTTCGCGGAAGTCAAAAGGCCGAAAAATGGAGGAAAGGGGTTGGAGGGAGTTTATGAAAAAGGCTCTGATTATTATAATCCCGTGGAAAATTATTTAAAAAAGAAACTGGGCATAAAGAAAGGCGGCAAGGCATAAAGGCACAGAGGCACGAAGTAACACCAATTTAAAAAGTCATTTAAGGAAAACAAATATATGGAAGAAAATAAAGACATGAATGTTAATGATTTTATTAAGGCGGCGGGCAAAGGCGATTTAAATAAAATAAAAATGTTTCTTGAAGCCGGTTTTGACGTCAATACAAAAGATAAATTTGGCGTAACCGCTTTAATGGAAGCCGCCAACGGCCATGCGGAAATTGTAAAACTGCTTATGGAAAAAGGCGCGGGCGTTAATATGAAAAGTGAAAGCGGACGAACGGCTTTGATGAGCGCCGCCGGCGGACATGACCGGATTGTAAAATTACTGTTGGATAAAGGCGCCGATGTTAACGCGCAAAAAGGAAATGGAGCTACCGCTTTAATGAGCGCGGCATACGGGCATGCGAATATCGCGCGAATGCTGATAAAAAAAGGCTCCGATATTAACGCCAAAACCAAAGACGGACGAACCGCTTTGATGAGCGCCGCGAACGGACACGCGGAGATCGCGCATATGCTTATAAAAAACGGCGCCGATATTAACGCGAAAAAAAACAACGGCGATACCGCTTTACTTTGGGCTAAAAAAAATAATCATAAAGATATTGTGAAAATGCTTGTGGAAAACGGTGCAAAAGAGTAAAACGACAGGTGAAGGTGGATAGTAATCAATGAAGCTACGCAAGATTTAGATTGAGGAATAAGGAGTTTCCATATCCTTTGTCTTGACCTTAATCTTAACCTGCAGTTATTTGGAGGAAATAATCTATGTTTATTAAACCTTATGGCGATACACTGGATGACGGAGCGATTCAGCTTTCTTTTACTTTGCCTATTAAATGCGGCGGCAAAGCGAAAGAAGCGGCAAAAATATATGTAAGCAAACTCGGTTTTACAAACTGCCAAATAGTTCACGCTTCGCCTCTTTCGGAAAATTTCACTTTTTTTGTCGCCTACGCGAAAACGGAAGTATCCATTGATTATGATAAAGTCGAATATCATGAAGCTGTGGAAAAATCCTTATCCATGGATGAGATAACCGACTTCATAAAAAAACATTTCAAAAGAAAATTAAAAATAGTCGGAGCCTGCACCGGTTTTGACGCTCATACGGTTGGCATAGACGCCATTTTAAACATGAAAGGCTACAATCATCATTTCGGGCTTGAAAGATATCCCATGCTTGAAACCTTTAATCTCGGTTCCCAAATCCCCAATGATAAACTTTTGGAACGCGCGCAAAAAATAAAAGCGGACGCGATACTCGTATCGCAAATAGTAACGCAAAAAGATATTCATATTCAAAATATGACCGAACTTATTGAAATGGCGGAAGCGGAAAAACTGCGAGACAAATTTATCATAATAGCCGGAGGACCGCGAATAAGCAATAAACTCGCCAAAGAATTGGGCTATGACGCGGGTTTTGGCGCCGGAACTTACGCGGAAGATGTGGCAACTTTTATAATAAAAACGCTACAGGAAAAAATGATTAACAATTGATAAACAAATCGAGGAAAATATGAAAAAAACAACCACGCTTATAGCAGCGCCCTATCACAAGAACTATATTTATCAGATGGCCAAATCATATTTATTGGCATTAATGCTTTCGGCCATGACTATTTCCATAGCCGGCGCCGGCGGCTTAAATTCAAAAATGGAAAAGTCTGTTAAAAAATTAGTTCAAATCGCTCAGTCC
>DAOWGR010000018.1 GCA_030637365.1 Elusimicrobiota bacterium | reverse complement strand
TTGAAATTTTTATTATAGCCCTTTCTTTATCGGCGGATACATTCGCGGTATCCGTGGCAAGCGGCGCCAATATTAAAAAAGCCCCTGTAGTCACCGCGTTTAAAATGGCAATTATCTTTGCCTTGTTTCAGAGCTTAATGCCCGTTATAGGCTGGCTTGCCGGCAATGGAATGGAAAAATTTGTTTCTGGTTTTTCTCATTGGATAGCCTTCTCGCTTCTTATTCTTATCGGCGGAAAAATGATTTGGGAATCTTTTGATAAAAATAAAAGCAAAGAAAAAGATTCTTTTAAGTTTTTCATTATTGTTTTTCTTGCCATAGCCACCAGCATAGACGCTTTGGCTATCGGCATAACTTTTTCAATGCTTAATGTTGCCATAGTTTATCCTGCCATAATTATTGGAATAATAACATTTCTCGTCGCGCTTCTGGGGATATTTACGGGAAGGAGAATGGCTCATTTTTTTGAAAACAGAATTGAATTTTTTGGCGGGACCGTATTGATTTTTATAGGTTTAAAAATTCTTTTTTAAGGAATGTTCACACTCCCCGTAGATTCCAAGGCTATGTCCATGGGATAAACCCATGACAGGCGGGTGCCGTAACAAGGGTGCTATTCACATCAGACGACCAAGCCTATGGCAGTGTCGCACTTGTCTTCACGGGATAGATTTCGGAGAAATCTGGAGAGGATATCAGAAGCTATGCTTATCTGGCGGCGAAATTTATACACTGAGAGTAAAAACCACGCATAAACATAACCCTCTGTAGATTTAATTCCTCGCGGAATCCAGAGGATTCTTAATCGCGAGAAATAATAAAATCTCAATGCTGAGGGTAAAAACCACGCAAGTGGTTTTTAATTTAATTGGGGATCAAGAGTGTTTGAAATTTCAAGATAATACCAATTTGTGGCGCCGAAAATGTGTTTGGTTTTGGAGGGCGAAGCGCATGTTTTTTCAAATCCTAATCCGACATGGCAGCAAATAGACACGAGATTATCGTTTTTTGGCGTATACCACAGTTTTGTTATTCCGTGTTTTTCAGCATAATCAATGCGAATTTTTGTTAACGCTTTGCCTATTCCTTGCTCGCGAAATTCCACTTTAACCACGAGAGCGCCAAAAATCCACTTGCCGTCAATATATTGAATCAGCGAGTGCCCCACAAGTTCTTCTTTATTGAAAGCGGCGAAATTGGCGTGAGGATATTCCAAAGCTTTTTCTATAAACAAAGGTTCGGGATATAAAGCGATAAATTCATTTTTCCAATCGGCTGTTTTTGTCTTTACATGTGTGATAATTGGCTTAATTTCAAGAACTTCCATGCTCACATTATAGCGAGTTAAAATAAACTTGTCATCCGTCTATTGTCCTATTTTTATATAGGACTAAAGGTAAAAAAACGCTAACACTTTTTTTAATATCCAAGTATAAACAAAATTAAACCCAATCCCAAACCGATTATCAGATTAAACAGTTTTATCCATAAAGAGTCTTTTAGGGAATAGGCGAAAAGAGGCAGCATGCCGTGTCCGTCTTGCACAATGGAGCTGGTCAGAAGAACCGAAAAAGGCACTGTCCCGTTTACAAAGAGCATGACGAACAAGAGATTGGGGCCTGATTCTGGAATTATTCCCGTCAAGGCCGCGATTAAAATCACCCAGACCATATGCTGCCGGACAAAAACTTCCAAATTCCAAAATTCAAATCCAATATTCACGAATAATAAAGCTCCGAAGCTCCACAAAAATATTTTCCATAAATGTTTTTTTACTATATGTTGCCAGATATGTTCTTCAAGATAATGTTCCGGCACGCTGATAACTATAAAATTTGCCAGTAAGATAAGAAATGTGAACGAGATTTTTTTCCATCCCCATTCGCCGGGGCCGATTATACCGCTGAATAACGCGTAGAGAGAACCAAGGAGCATAGTCAAAATTAAAAATCTTGACAGGCTCAAATTTTCAAGGCTTTTAACGGTTTCCTTAAAATTAAAGCAATGGCATTCATCGCCGTGAGAAATTTGTGATAACTGACATGGAGTGGCAGGTTGGATCTTTAAGGCGCGGGCGATTTTGTCTATCGCGTAACCCGATATAATGCCGACAATAAATAGAATGGCAAACAGCAAAACGGCTTGTTTTGGAAATAAAGCCAGCATTACAAAAGCTTCATCGCCGGATGTGGCTATCATTCCCCCCGCTATGGCCCCAAAAGAGAGAAGTCCTCGTTCATAAAGCGAGACATTCATAAAAGAACCCAGGCAGCCGGGAATGGAGCCTAAAAATGAAGCCGTGAAGTATTGTTTAAAACGGAGTTTCCCCGCTATTATTTTATGTATTTTGCTTTTGGTAAAAACATTTAAATAATCCACGAACATCATCATCACAAAAACAAAAACGGTTATCATTAATGAATGTTCAAAGGTCTCAATCGTAATATTCATATTTCAACCGGCTCCCATATGATAGAAAAAAATGGTTTTTCGGCGGTTTTAAATTTAAAACATATATTTTAAAGCGGAATGGTTCGTTTGCCGCCGAACGCGATTTAAAAATCACTCTCATGGTTTTCGGACAAAGGCGCAATGGATTTTAAATCGCTCGGCAACTTTAACAAAGCCGTCAAAAGTTAACGGTTTGGTTATAAAAGAGAAAGCGCCGTTTTCATAGCTTTTGACTCTATCTTCTTCGTTGGAAGACGCCGTAAGCATTATGACCGGTATCTTTTTGAATTTTGGATCCGCTTTGAGTTTTTTGATTATATCAAAACCGGTTATTTTCGGCATATTTATATCGAGCAGTATTAAACCTGGCGCGGGTGGTTGTTTT
>DAOWGR010000092.1 GCA_030637365.1 Elusimicrobiota bacterium | reverse complement strand
TTTTTAACTTTCATGTTTTCCCGATTTGTTACTGTTGCCTGTGACCTGAAGCCTGTTGCTTATCTGAAGCTTTAGCTTCATATGGTTATTCCCACTCTATCGTGGACGGCGGTTTTGAAGTAATGTCATAAACGATTCTGTTTATACCTTTAACCTCGCTGACTATTCGGGAGGATATTTTTTGCATAAGCTCATAGGGAAGCTTCGACCAATCGGCTGTCATCCCGTCCACGCTTTCAACGCAGCGCACTGCCAGCGTGTTTTCATATGAGCGCTCATCGCCCATAACTCCGACCGATTTAACGGGCAGCAGGACGCAGAAAGCCTGCCAAATTTTATCATACCATCCGAATTTTTTTATTTCATCGCGCATAATTTTATCGGCTTTTTTCAAAATATTTATTCTCGCTTGCGTGATATCGCCGATAATTCTTATGGCAAGGCCGGGTCCCGGAAAAGGATGCTGCATTAAAATTTCTTCGGGCATTTTAAGAGAGCGTCCCAAGTCCCTTACCTCATCTTTAAATAGAAACTTTAAAGGCTCTATCAATTTTAAGTTCATTTTCTTGGGCAGTCCGCCCACATTATGGTGGCTTTTGATAACGGCCGAAGGGCCTTTGACTGAAACGGATTCTATGATATCGGGATAAAGGGTTCCCTGAAGCAAAAATTCGGCATTCTTGATTTTTTTGGATTCTTTTTCAAAAACTTCTATAAAAGTTTTTCCTATTATTTTCCTTTTTCTTTCCGGTGAGGACACTCCTTTAAGCCGTGAAAGAAATAATTTTGAGGCATCCACTATTTTGAGATTGAATTTGTATTTTTTATTGAAAACGGCGCGCATTCTTTCCTTGTCGCCAACTCTTAATAATCCGGTATCCACAAAAATGCAATAAAGTTTTTTGCCTATGGCTTTGCTTACCAATATGGATGCGACCGAAGAATCCACTCCGCCAGAAAGGCCGCATATAACGGAATCGTTTTTCACATCTTTTTTTATATCGGCTATTGTTTCGTTTAAAAAAGAAGACGGAGACCATTGGTCTTTATAAAGGCATATTCCGCGGGCAAAATTCCCCAATATTTTAAGGCCATAATCGGTATGATGAACTTCAGGATGAAATTGCAAAGCGTAAATGTTTTTTTGTTCATTTTCAAGAGCGGCTATTTTAATATCCGAAGTGCTTGCCGATTTTTTGAAGCCATCCGGCATTTTTTTTACTTCATCGCCATGGCTCATCCACACTTTTATTTTTTCGGGAACTCCCTTAAAAATCCGGGATTTTTTAGGCCGCCTGATGGGCATAGCCCCTTTGGACGGCACCCGGCATAGCCTTGATGTTTTTAATAAGCTAAATCCATATTCCCGTTTTTTTGATTTTATGACTTTTCCTTGGCATTCATGGCTGATAAGCTGCATTCCATAGCATATTCCCAGAATCGGCAAGTTCAGTTCAAATATTTTGGGGTCTGCTTTTGGAGCATCTTTAGCGTAAATACTGGAGGGGCCGCCGGAAAGAATAATTCCTTTAAGATCTTTAGCCGCTATTTCCGCTATGTTTGTTGAATAAGGCAGTATTTCACAATAAACTTTCAGCTGGCGCAGGCGCCGCGCTATAAGCTGAGTGTATTGGCTGCCAAAATCTAAAATCAATATTTGATTCATAGATACAAGTCTCAGATCTCAAGTTGCAAGTCACAAGCAAAAACGGAATTATTTTCTATTGCTTGAAACCCGTCGTTTATTTCGTTTTTCCCATGCCGACAGCTTGCGCCCTTTGCAGGAGCTTTCCTTCGCTTTTTATAGACGGAGCTATCACAATTTGAGCGAGTTGCATTTCTTTTATATTGTGACAACCCAAAGCGCCCATTGATGTTCTTAAAGCTCCAACCATATTCTGGCTGCCGTCATCCACATTCGCCGGGCCAAGCAATATTTCTTTCAAAGTTCCGGTAGTTCAAACGCGCACTCTTGTGCCTCTCGGAAGATTTTGATGGGGAGTTGCCATGCCCCAATGGAAGCCTTTTCCCGGAGCTTCTTTCGCTTTCGCGAAAGGCGAGCCTATCATTACGGCATCCGCGCCCGATGCTATAGCTTTGCAGACATCTCCGCCGGTTATCATTCCTCCGTCGGTGATTACGGGCACGTATTTTCCCGTTTTCTTAAAATAGAAATCTCTGGCCGCGGCGCAATCTACGGTAGTTGTTACTTGCGGCACGCCTATGCCGAGAACACCTCTTGTCGTGCAGGCCGCTCCCGGTCCGACTCCGACCAATAATCCGCTAACACCGGTTTCCATAAGCTCAAGCGCAACCCTATAAGTTACGCAATTGCCCATTAAAATCGGTATTTTCATATCTTTCACGAATTTGGCTATATCCAAAGCTTTTTGTTTTTTTGATTCAAATTTTATGGTGATTACGGTGGATTGAACCACAAAGATATCGGCGCCGGCGTCCCGAGCTATCGGGCCGAATTCAGCCGCGTTTTGAGGTATGCAGGATACAGCGCACGGAACTTTAGCTTTCTTAATTTCTCTCACTTTTTTGGCTATAAGTTCTTTCTGTATCGGGGCTTTATAAATTTTTTGAAATAATACCGTTGCTTTTTCAGGCGGGCAGTCTACTATGCTTTTTATCACTTCGCCGGGATTTTCATATCTTGTGCTTATTCCGTCAAGATTTAAAACGCCCAAACCGCCCAGTTTTCCCATGGCGATGGCGAATTCAACTCCCACCACTCCGTCCATGGCCGAGGCTAAAAAAGGTATTTTAAATTTGGATTTCGCTATATCAAAGGAAACGTCCGTGTCGTCGGGATCAACGGCGATGTTTCCGGGCACAAGCGCTATTTCGTCAAAACCATAGGTTTGTCTAGCTTCTCTGTTACGGCCGATAAAGTAGGACATAGGAGCCTCCTAAGGGGTAGATATCAATAAAATTGTAGCATATTATTTTAAGCGGGTTTTTAGCGAATTTTAAGCAAGTATTTGGATTTTAGTCCGCTTATAAGGCTTTGAAGACTGGCTTTTTGCAATATTGTGTTTCTCGCTTTTTTTGAAATATTTTCCCGTGTTTTTTTAGAAAGTTTTGACACGCGGTTTATTTGTTTTAAAAGGCTTAAAGGCGAAAGCGTTTTATAAAAAAAACCGTTTTTTCCGTCTTCTATAAAATTTGCCATATACGGGGTTTTTTTACATAAAACCAGTTTCCCCGCGGCCATTGATAAAAAAGCGATGGAGTTTCCGGCGGCTGAATTTATGTGTTTGGATTTTAAGGGAAGAATCACTAAAAACGATTCTAAAATGGCGTTTTTGAATTTGCGCATGTTTTTTGACAATCCAATCCAGTTTATTTTATCCGAACTTTCAATATCTTTCGGCATTGGAGAATCCGAAAAGATTTTAATTTCAAAAGGAGTTTTTTTAACGGCTTTCAAAAGGTGAGAAAAATCTCTTCCGGCGCTTCCGGCCGTTAAAACATAATTTTCGGTTTTTACTTTTTCCGGTTTATAAAATTCGCAGTCCACGGCATAATCTCTTTTAATTATCGCGTTTTGAGGAACGCCGAGGCTTGGCCAGGAAAATCTGTCATCATATTCAAACATATGCAAATAATTTAACTTTGAAAACAATTTAAATTTTCCGGCTATATCAGCGGCATCGTTATGGCCTTTCTTGGGGATGAGATGATTTGAAATGAATATTTTTGTTTTAACTCTGAATGCGGTTAAAAGCCATAAAAAAGCCGCCGAACATTTTCGTCTTTTGGGAAAATCCAGGATAATTAGATTGTCATAAACCGAAGAAACATCTTTTTTAAAATTTTTAAAATTTGAAAAGCTTTTTCTAAATCCGAAAGAATTTTCTATTT
>DAOWGR010000079.1 GCA_030637365.1 Elusimicrobiota bacterium | reverse complement strand
CACAACTCGGCGGACAGGCGGCGTATTGATGCCATAGCTTTCCCCTTCGCCTAAGGCGTATAAGCACAGGGGGTAAAAACCGCATAGCGGTTTTTAAAAACGGCGCAAGGTTTTTTATAATCCTTGCGCCGTTTAAAGTTTTCTATTTACTAATTTAGAACAAAAGACCTATGCTTCCTGAGAAGGCGACTTTATTTGGAACATCGTCCCCTTCAATCTTGCTTGTATCCGCGCTCATTATGCCGCCCAAATCAATATGGAAATGAACAAGATTTATTCCAAGTCCCATTGTATATGAGGTGCTGGCCGAGCTTTCGGCGATATTTTTCATTATTCCCGCTCTGAGAGGAATATTGATAGCCGGTCTGTTGAAAATATTTATCTCGGTTCCAAATGAAAGCAGTCTTGATTTAAAACCGTCAATAGGCGTGCTGTTTTTGGTCAAATCCATATCCATGGCTATATGCCAGAAATTAGTCGGGCTTACCGCGGCTCCCAGTCTGACTTGTCTGTCCAATGTATATGAACTGCCTTTTCCGGCAGCTACAGCCACATCGGGCTTGTCAAATTTCGGGCTGGTAAGATTTCTTATTACAAGGCCGACTCTCGGATTCATGGGAAGGCTTGTCCATCTTTTATTGAGTTCCATTAAAAATCCGAGGTCCAAAGACGGTTTCCAGCTGTCTTTCGTGGTGCTTGAAAAATCGTCAAAGGCATTGTCTGTTCCCGATTCTTCTTCAAGGAAGCTGAAAGTGGTATAACCCACTCTGCCATTAACCATTTTAAAATTGCCGCCGATTGTAAGGCCGTCTATCCAAACCGGTTTTGCCATGCCGAAAGCTATTTCAATAAATGAAGCTCCTTCAACGGTCAAGTTTGAAGCATTATTTGTGTAATCATTGCCGCTTGCGATTCCGGCTATTACCGGAGCCGCGTCCTCCGCGTATTCAGCCATTAAATTAGCAGCTTCTGTTAATTGGTCTACAGGCAAAGCAAGGGCATCATTAACTAAAGAATTTGCCAATTCTTGAGAAGTAAGTCCACATCCTCCAGCACCACAAAGTATGGTTTCAATATTGGTAAGACCTATTGTATTGATAGCGGTGTTTATCGTATTTGCAGCCGCTATTTGCGTAGAGTTCATGGAACCTTGTGTTGAATCAGCATTTAATGTTATACCTGTCTCTCCGCCGCTATTATCCAATCCAATGTTTGCCGTGTCAATATAAGGAGTTACTCCGAGAGCCGTAAAGTTATTTATTGAAACGGCTATCTTTGAAAGCTTTAAATTTACTCCGCCCGCGATTTCAAATAAGGCTCCATTGCCCGGTTCATTCATATCGCTTAAAAGAGCCAGCGTTTTAACAAATGCCGCCATTTCATCGGCGTCAATGGCGCCGCCGCTTGATTGAGCGCTTTGTATTGATGAAAAATTATCGGCCAAGTCTCCCAATTCACTCGCGTTTTCCATAATATCGCCGGCAAATTCAATGCTGAGTCCGACCGGTAATTCAAAGCCTGAAACATTATCTTCCTGATAAAGACCCGCGGGATTCCAATATTGCGCTATCGGCCCTTTGGCCATGCCGACAAAGGCTCCGCCCATGCCCATGGGGCGCGTGCCGAGTATTTGCCATTGTTCGGAGAAAGCCGAGCTTGCCCCGAAAGCAAGAATTGTAAAAATAAAAACCATATTTCTTAATTTCATTAATTTCCTCCAATTTATAATTTCTTAAATACCGTTTGCTGTCTGCCGTTAATTATACTTTTAATAATACTTTATAGTAAACACGAGTTTGCCATTTCAAAGTGTTACATTGGTTTACAGGCAACAAGCCCCCCAGACCCCCAGACCTCCAAAACCCCCAGACCCCAAGACTCTACAGATTTTTATCAAAAAAATCTGTAATTCTGCGGTTATATTCATCCCCGGCCACAAAGCTTGTTTCGCAATGATCCGCGTTCTTGATTATCCATAATTGGCTTTTAGGATTTTTCTGATGCAGTTTTTTTGAGCCTGAAACAGGCAATTGAGAATCTCTGTCGCCGTGAATAAGCAGTATCGGAACTTTTAAATTTCCAATATTTTTCAGCGGCGAGACATTTTTCAGTGTTATTCCGAAAACAATTTTGTTCCATATATTCATTATGTCAAGCAAAGGATGGCGCAAGACGCCGAATACGGAAAATATATTGTCCAAGACGGCGCTTAAATCGGCATAAGGAGCGTCCGCCACTATCGCTTTCAATTTTCCCGGTTTGACCATTAAAGCCGCCGCTCCGCCCATTGAAAGGCCGTATATTCCTATGTCTTTAAACCCTCGGCTATTTAAAAATTTTAAACCCGCTTCAATATCCATGGTTTCTTTATAGCCGCCGCTTGTGAAAAAACCTTCGCTTTTTCCCATGCCTCTGAAGTCAAAATAAAGCAAGTTATATTTCTTTGACAAGAAATTCGTCATATTGAATATATTGCCCTTATCCATGGGATAGCCGTGGCAAAGCACGATGGCTTTGGAGGCTTGGGGATTTTTAATGAACCACGCGGCAAGAATGATATTGTCGCGGGTTTTTAATTTTATTTCTTCATAATCGAAGCCGAAATCTTTGGGAGTAAAAGGGCTCTTGTAGCGTTTGGGATGAGAATAAAGGAGAAAGAATATTATTGAAAATATAAAATAAATCAGCGCGGCGTATATAAATATTCTTTCAATTATTTTAAGGATTATCGTATACATGCCGCGCCGATTTATTTAGCATCCGATTAAAATTTTTCAGTGTGAAGAATTTCTTTCATCGGTCTTTTTTGAATTACTTTGAATTCATTCTTTCTTTTGGGATAGCCCAGTGAAATTAAGCTTACCAATTTGAATTTTGACGGTGTTTTTAGGGCAATGCTTATTTTTTGGCAGTATTTTTTCTTATCTCCCGCCACCCAGCATGTGCCTATGCCGAGAGCCGATGCCGCCAAAAGAATATTTTGAGTCGCCGCCGAGCAGTCTTCAAGATAGTACTTGGTTTCTCTTGAATAGACGGCGATTAAAGCGCCGGCGTCTTTGATGAATTTTCCATGGTCGGTTAAATTGGCCAGTTTTTCCAGCATGGCTTTCTTTTTTACTATTATAAATTCCCAAGGCTCATCGCCTCTTGCCGTTGGCGCGTATCTGCCCGCGTCCACTATTGTTTTTAAGACATCCGTTTTTATCGGTTTGTTTGGCGTGTAAAGCCGGATGCTCCTTCTTTTTTTAAGCATTTCAATAAGTTTGTTTTTCATAATATCTCCTCAAATAACAGCAGGTAGAGGTTAAGGTTAAGAATTAAAGAAATTCTTTATTCGCTTTACCTATACCTTGATAGTCTTAATTATATTGCTTGCTACCTTCAACTGGCTTTTTGCTACCACACTTTTTTTATTATCATAAAGCAGGCATTGCTAATCACTTCCATGCCTGATTTTTTGGCTTCAGTTATTGCTTCTTCCGATTCGCTGCCGGGCTGCATCCATATTTTTTTTATATTCAGCCGGCCGCATGTTTTTACGGTTTCCAAAGTTATTTCGGGTTTAACCACGGTTATAATCAAGTCGGGTTTTTCTCCGATTTCTTCAATCGTTTTATAGACGGCATGGCCAAGCGCTTCTCCGCCTTTTGGGTTTACGCCTTTTATTTTATAGCCGGCTTCCAAAAGATCTTTAAATATTTTATAGCCGTATTTTTCCGTATTATTGGATACGCCTATGATGGCTATAAGATTTTCTTTTTCAATTTTCATGATGTTTTTTTATTGCGTCAGTTGAATTTGCGTTTTAATTCTTTATTCCAATTATCAAGTTTGGGAAAATACGAAATCACCATTATAAAGGTAAAAGCCGACAGAATATAAAATTCAATATAAGCTCCCGCCAGAAAAAAACAAATAAAGCCCATAAAGGCCGGCACTTCAAATACGGCCGCTCTTATTATGCTCACGAAAAAGATGTTTTCTAAAAATTCCTCAGCGGTTTTGTTTTTTTCGCTTTTGAATTTGGCCTTTGCGATTTGTTTAATGGTGAAAAAAACCGACGCCGCTATAAAAAAAGAAGCGTACTTGACGGCTATTGCCGCTTGAGGGTCCAGCAGAGGCTTAAATTCCGCGGCGGTGTTTTTAAAAATTTCAATAACTAAGGCGTAAACAATGACTATGCCCATTACGGCATAAGAAGTTATGGACGCCAGTTTATGATATTTTTTCATCTCTTCTTCAAGCATTTTATTTTTTCGCGCCGGTTAATATGTTCTTCAGCGACTTGCCCGCGGCTTTAATAAGCGGCTCGGACGATATTTCTTCTCCCACCGCTTGGCGCATCCACTCGCTTGGGCTTATGGAACCCAGGCGGCACATTCTTTCCATTTCATCGGCCAGATTATGAGTTTTAAAATATTCTTCCACCTGATGGGCGATTATATAGCCCAAGGGATAATCCGGCAGATACATGCCGTTATTAATCATATGAGAGTATATGGCAAGTATGGATGAATCTTTAACTCCGAGTATATCGGCGAAATACGAATTCCAGACTTCTTTGGCTATGCGCACTACGGCGTTTTTTAATTTTTCGGCATTCGCGTCTTTGTTTTCATACATCCATCGCCACACGCGCATATCCACAAGCGCCACTCCCGCTATTTCTCTCGCCATCCAGAAGGTATCAAGAGTTTTAATGGATTCGCTGTTTTCGTTTTTCACCTCCAAACCCAAAATTTCAAGGTCTTTCTCCTGAAAAACAAAAGCGAATCCTTCGGTAAAGGATGTATTGGGAACGCCTTCAAGCAGCAGATGGTCTATCTTATAAGTTGAAAAGGTTTGTTCCGTGCAATGTCCGAGTTCATGCATGGCGGTATTAAAACCCTGATAATCCATGCCGCCTTTGGGAACCCGTGTTCTTAAATGCGATTTTTCGGTCCGCATGGCGGGGCCCCAGGCGTGTCCGGCTCCTCTGGAAGGATCCACTTCAATTTTTGAAGCCACGAATTCGGCTGTTTCGCTTTTAAAGCCGAGTTTTTGGAGAATACCGGCCATATCATTTTGGAAGGCTTCAAGGTTTGGATATTTGGCCTGCACTTTTTTGTCCAATTCTTCAATCGGCATTGAGGCGCGGGATTTAAAACCGTCATACCAAATGTCAAAAGGTTCAAGATTCCTGTTAAGTTTGCTCTTTATATAGTCGGCGGCTTCCTTGCTTTCCGCGGATGATAAAAGAGTCGTGAATAGTTTTTCAACTTCTTCTTCGGGAATCTCTCTGGTCAATTTAAATTTTCGGTCTATGTGAGTGGGCGTTTTAGGATAATAAGCGTCTTCTTTTTGGTGCGCATTAAAGATATTCAGAAGATGCCGGTATCTTTCGTTATTTTCACCCTCGACATTTTTTCCGTCCAATGTATTGGCGAAAGGTTCGTATTTTTTTGCGCCGTTATCAATGAAGTTTTTGGGCAAATCCTGGTTTATGATTCTTTCCATTATTTGAAGAATGGTCTTCTGCTTTTTTAAATTTTCTTGGGGATTTGAATATGAGGCTCTGATTTCATCTCTCAAGCCCCAATGAGAAATAAGTTTTAAATCTTTTCTGAACATGACTTTCCCGTTTTCATCCGTTACACAGTCCATGCAAATATTATAGCCGTTGATATAATTGTCGCTTTTGATATAAGCGTTCGTCAGTTCTTGATTTACGGCGCTCGGCACGCGATGAGAGAATTGTTGAGCAAGGCGAGTCTTTGCCCATTCTATCCGTGACCATTTGCGGCCTTCGCTCAAAATTTCTTCAAGCTCTCTTGTCTTGAAATTCAATAAAACCGAAAAGGCCAGTTTTGTTTGAAACATATCGTCCATAAAATGCGCGGCGGGAGCATAAGACGCGAACATGGTGTCTATCGGATGCAGCGGCCCGGTATCTTCGTCCGTTTCATGGCGCAGTTTCAGCATAAGCGCGGTAAAATGGCCGCCTATATATTCAATTTTTTCTTCAAATCTTTTAAAGAGAGTTTCAAGCTTGGCTCCGGTAAAAAAATT
>DAOWGR010000025.1 GCA_030637365.1 Elusimicrobiota bacterium | reverse complement strand
TAAGGACAGTGATTTCTTCTGGATCTACTAATACGGCTTTTGCATTCAATACCTAATGATAAATTCCTTACAATTATGACAGCTGACTTCTTGTCTCTAGCTTCTGTATTTATAGTATAATGTAAAAGTCATATAATTTATAAAATTATACAGAGGGGTTCTATATATGAAGAAAAAATTATTAATTGGTATTGTGGCATTGTTTGTTTGCGCCTGCGCCTCATCACCTGATAAAAGCACTGTTTCAAAAGATGGTGAAATAAACAGAGAATGGGTTGAAGAAGGAATAACAAAACATTATATTTTTGCCAGAGGAATTGGAGCTGCCGATCAAACACTTGAAAATAAAACTCAAAAAATGGCAACTTCCCGCAACGCGTCCATAATCAACGCGCAATACAATATGCTTTCCTTCATTAAAGGGGTTCAGCTTGAAGGCGGAATAATGGTGGAAAAAGCAATTGAAACGGACTCCGCTCTTGCCACAACGATAAATTCTCTCATAAAGGGAGCTCAGGTTGTAAAAACGGAATGGACAAGCGATGATGGCTGTGTTGTGGTTTTAAGGCTTCCGAAAGCCGTTCTTAAAAACGCCGGAATCCAAATTCTGGACTAATTATTTTGGTATAGAGGGATAATATTTATGCTTAAATCTGTTTCAATGTTTTTAGCTTTAACTTTGGCGGTTTTCGCGATTTCCTGCTCTTCAAGCAGGAAATCGCTTAAAAATTCCGCTTATGATATTGAAATAGTTGAAGCCGAGGGAATGGCTCCGATTATTGACAATAATATATCGGCGGCAAAAAAAACGTCTCTGCATGAAGCCATGAAAGGCGCCCTCGCCCTTGTTGTCGGCGTTTATGTTTCACAGGAAGCGCTGGTTTCAAAAGCGATATTGATTGATGACAGCATTACTTCTCAAACCGAAGGATATATTGAAAAGTATGAAATTATCAAAGAGTGGAAAGACGGCGCTTTCTATAAAACCAGAATAAAGGCTCATGTCAGGCGCGAAGATTTGTCCGCCAAGCTTGAAAATTTTGAGAATGAGCCCGCTAAACTCGGCAATCCCGCGATAGCCTTTTTGATAAAAGAAAGCGTGGATGGAAAGCTTATGGAAAGCAGATATTGCGAACTTGAAATTAAAAATATTTTTGCCGAAGCCGGGTTCGCGGTATCCGATACTCAAGACGGTGATATTTTAATTTCCGGCGAAGGTTCGTCCGACTTTAACACCCAAGAAGGCCTTGGCGGATTTACTTCCTATAGAGCGGCTTTATCCGTTAAAGCGGTAAAAAAAGGCTCCGACGAAGTTTTATTAACCGTTCAGAGTTCCGCGGGCGGAATAGACCTAAGCAAAAAAGGGGCCGCGCGGGCGGCGCTTATAAACGCTTCAAAAAAAATAGCGGTTGAAGTCAAAGATGGGGTTTTAACGGCTTTGCGAAAAAAAACACTCATAAAGATTACAATTGAAAATGCCGAAAGCATGAATAAATTGAGTGAATTTATCAAAGCCCTGAGAAATATTCCCACCGTAAGAGACTGCTGGCTCAGATCGTTTAATGGCGGCAGAAACGCCGTTTTGGATGTTAATTTAAGGCGTTCAAATGCCGCGGCATTTTCACAGATTATAGGCAAAAACAAACGGTTTGAGGTTGAAATAATCAGCTCCACTTCTTATAGTCTCAATATAAGAATACAGCCTAAGTAAGACGCAAAAAGCGCAGAGTTTTATGAATTTTTTTAAATTAAGGATTTTAAACACTTCTCTGATTTTCATAATTGGAATACTGCTTGGTTTTGTGCTAAAAGACAAAGCGTTTACGCCAAAAAACAATCACTTGCCCGCTCAGGGCATACGCGCCAAAACCGACACCGGGACTTCACCTGTCGGCTCTCAGTCTTCTTTTGACAGTTTTGATGAAAAAGAAGAGTATAATGTTTTTGACGATGATGAAGTTTATGATATTCCGGTCCGACAAAAACAAATTAAAAACAAACCGATAAAAGAAACGGATTTGGAAACAATAACTGAAAATGATGAGGTGGAATTCGTAAAATTCATGGATTTCAGCGATCCTTTCTTCAAGAATCCGAAAAAATTTAAAAATGAACTGGTGTCCATGGATATTCAAATGATTTTCGCCAAAAAGGGCATTTCCGGTTGGCGCTTAAATTTGATGCATGTGGATTCGCAAAGAGGCGTAAAATATGTTTATTTGGACAGTGATTTGCTTGTGAGCGATAAAATCAATCTCAAAATAGGATATTTTTATCGCGTTTATTTTAAATGCACCAGAGGCGAGCTGAATAAAGGCAATATCCTTTTATCCATAGCGCCTACCGGAAAAAAAGCCGATTGGGCCACCGGCATCAGCGCCATAGAATAAAAAAAAAGGCAACAAGGCACATAGGCACGAAGTACCGATAAAAAAACAGCCTATAATATGCAACTTGAGTTTTGGAATTTATTTAGGATTTGTATCTTGGGATTTGGAGTTTAATTATACTATGTCTTATTTTTTCATTATAAATCCAAAAGCCGGAAAACAATTTAAAAACATTTCAAAGCGCATAAATTCCATCTTTTCCACAAGCAAAGTTAATTATGAAATCGCCTTTAGCGAATATAAAGGCCACGCGCGCGAGCTTTCCACGCGCGCCGTTATAAACGGTTTTTCCAATATCGTAGTCGCGGGAGGCGATGGAACCATAAAAGAAGCCGCGGAGCCTCTTGTGGGCAAAGAACAAAATCTTTGCATTTTACCTTGCGGCTCAGGCAATGGTCTGGCCAGAATTCTTTATATTCCGCTTAATATGGACGAAGCCATCAGAGGGATTTTGAAATGGCGGCCGCGAAAAATAGATGTTTGTCTCGCTAACGGCCAGCCTTTTTTTTGCACCGCCGGCATAGGACTTGACGCTCAAGTGGCGCGATTGTTTAATAATAAAAAAGGCAAACGAGGCATGATTCCTTATTACTTTTTCGCTTTTATGATATTCGCCAAATACAAGCCGCCCTTTTTAACCGCTTATTTTAACGGCGATAAAAAAGATTCTAAGCCTTTGATTTTTGGCGTTTTCAACGGCAGAGGATATGGCGGCGGAGTCAAAATGGCGCCCAATGCCTATGTTGACGACGGACTGTTTAATATAGTTATCGTGCGTAAAACTTCCTTTTTTAAATCTTTAAAAGCTTTTCCCGATTTATTTAACGGCAAATTCTTACAAAATAAGCATATTGTATCTAATTATACTTCAAGTTCACTTGAAATAAAATGCCCTCCGCAAACGGTATTTCATCTTGACGGCGAAGATTTTATTTCCGACGGTTCTTTAAAATTTTCCATTCTTCCCAAATTATTAAATGTCAAAACGCCAAAACCTTTCTAATTTTAAACTGGAATCGGATAAAAGATCTTCTTTATCTCCCTTATATCAAAAGCTTGATGATTTAAGCTTAAGATGTTTGGCATGCGCGCATAAATGCGCGATTAAAGAAGGAGAACGGGGAATTTGCAAAGTCCGGTTTAATAAACAAGGAAAACTTTACGCTCCGAGAGGATATGTTTCTTCCATGGGGGTTGACCCGATAGAAAAAAAACCTTTTTTTCATATTATGCCGGGAGCAAAAACTCTTTCTTACGGCATGCTGGGTTGTAATTTCAAATGCCCCTTTTGCCAAAACCACGCAATCAGCCAGATTTCGGACGATTCCGATTATATTGAATATTTTCATGATATAAAACCTTCTCAAATTATTGATTATGCTTTAAATCAAAACGCGAAAATAATCGTTTCAACCTATAATGAACCCTTAATCACATCGGAATTCTCACTCGAAATATTCAAGCTTGCCGCAAAAAAACAAATAAAAAGCGCCTATGTTTCAAACGGTTACGCGTCCCAAGAAGCACTGGATTTCATTATGCCGCATCTGGATTTTATTAATATAGATTTAAAAACATTTAATTCTGAAAATTATTCCCGCATTATAGGCGGCAAATTGGAAAATGTCCTGCGAACAATAAAAAAAGCTTACGAAATGGGCGCTTGGATTGAAATTGTAACATTGCTTATTAAAGATTTTAACACCGATGACGCGCAATTACATTCCATGGCGGAATTTATAGCGAATATTTCTTCCGATATTCCTTGGCATATAACCGCTTTTCATCCAAATTATAAGATGCTTGGCGCGCCGCCCACCGATGAACTAATTATTAGAAAAGCGTTTAATATCGCCAAGGAAAAAGGCCTAAAATATATTTATGCCGGCAATATTCAATCATCCGATATGGAAAATACTTATTGCTTCGGTTGCGGACACCTGTTGGTTGAAAGGAATTATTATTCCATCGAAAATTTTAATGTAAAACCTGACCGCGAAAGAGCCGGCAAATGCCCCAAATGCGGAGCTTCCATAGCGGGAATATGGTTTTAACCCCCACACAGACATAGAGCATGGACACGGAGCAGTACAAAAGAGCGGATATGCTTAGAGTAATTTTTTTTCGCATCATTGGTTTTAATCATAAAACCCTATGTTTTTTAAAAAGACACCGTTATTTTGCCAGTCTTTGGTTATCTTCACCGTTAATTCAAGTTTGATTTTCCTGTTTATAAATTTTTCCGCGGTTTTTTGGGCGTTTTCTCTGATTATTCTCAGAGTTCTTCCTTTATGGCCTATAATAATCGGTTTAACAGATTTTTTAGACACATGAATATTCGCGTGCACATAATCGGGAAAGTCCGAATACTCTTTAAAGATGTCTATTTCAACCGCGGCTAGATACGGCACTTCATTTTTAAATAATTTAAAAATCTGCTCTCTAATGATTTCAGCCACGAAAAATCTCTCCCATTTGGTTGTTATTTCATCGGAAGAATAATAAGCGGGCGAAACAGGCAACTGATTTATTATGCCGTTTTTAAGCTGTTTTACTCCATTGCCGCTAAGAGCCGAAATTTCAAAAGCGGCTTTGGGATTCAATAAATCCGAATAAGCTTTATTCGCGGCGGACACTTGCTCTTTTGTGGAAATGTCGGTTTTGTTAATTATAAGAAACAGGGGGGTATCGGCTTTCGCGAGTTTTTCATAAAAAGCGAAATTTTTTTCATTCGGCATAATCGGTTCGGTTATCAGACATATAAGATCGCTGTCTTGAAATGTTGCCATATTAATGGATTTCAACATGCTTTTTTCAAAAAGATTATGAGGATTTAAAAAGCCGGGCGTATCCAAGAAAACAGCCTGATAATTCTTACCGTTTAATATGCCCGTTATTTTGTTTCTGGTAGTTTGAGGTTTTGGCGATATTATGGCAAGCTTATAACCGGTAAGG
>DAOWGR010000140.1 GCA_030637365.1 Elusimicrobiota bacterium | reverse complement strand
TTGTTATTCCTTCTTCAACCCATTCCCTTTCTATTTCGCCTTTATCCGAAACCGTGCTTTTATCCGGAGCGGACGCGCAAGCGCAGACAAATAAGGCCAAAACACCAACCAAAAGTTCTTTTTTCATAATTCACAATCCTCCTGTTATTTTAAGTTTATTAATATAGCTTTTACATTATACTATTAAATAGAGATACTTTCCCTAAAGTTATTTAGGAAAAGTCGTGGTCAAAGAGTCGGGGAGTCTTAGAGTCCGAGAATAAAAACTGTGCAAATTTGTTTTTGACTTCCTTCCGCCAAACTTGCGCGCTAAAAAAGGCTTAACGCCTTTTTTAGTATATCCGGAAGTCGGATTTTGCCATATATTGTTTAATATATCCAGAAAAAGTCTGTATCCTTTGATTTTTCTTTTCTCGGATCGGAGCGTTTTTTCTTTTTCGGTTTTTGTTTGATTTTTTTTGGCGGAGCGTAGTATTCGCGTTGTTTAGCCGGCTTATAGCCTTTAAACCCATGAAATTTATAAGTGAGCGAAATTTGCGATGTATTAAAAATCTCATTTGAAACGGACATGCCGAAATCCAGTTCAATGCCTTCATGAAATACTCCCAGTCCCATCGTAAGACCGCTATTGTCATCCATGGATTTATGCCCAAAACGCAGATTGAATACTTTTTGGAAATGATATTCCAAGCCGAACTTGAGAGCCTTTAATCTTTCATTCGTGTAAATATCGCATTCCATGGAAAATAGTAAAGATTGATCCATAACCGTGGGTTTAAAATAAGAGGCTCCGATTCTTAAGATGGTCGGCAAAGATTCTTTCTTATTTATATACTTTAATTTTCCGCCCACATTTGAAAAAGAAGCTCCCAAAGACAGGCCGATATTGGTTTCAGTGATTAAATAGCCCGCGTCAAAAAGAAACGCGGAAGCCGAATATGTGTCTAAAAGTTTTGAATTCAAATATTTGACTGAAAATCCCATAAATTGCTTGATTGAAGCGTTATAGCCTTCAATATACACATCTTCGTCAAAAACTTTTTCACCGTAAGAAAGAGCCATGACCATGTTTTTTTCCGCGTTCATGGTTTTTGTATATATGGAACCGTCAACGGGAGATATGGCGCGATAGGTAAAATTTCCGTCATTTTCAAATAAAGCCGAAAAAGCCAAGCCCGGTTTGCCTATGCCGGACAATCCTAGAAAGGGAAGAGGAGCGCCAATCGCCACAAATTGCATTTGATTATTTGAGAAACCCGAAAAATGCATTGCCGATACTTCGGGAAGATATAATTGCCCCAGTCCCGCCGGATTGTATGTTACATTGTATATGCCGTCGGCAACAGCCACAAAACTGCCTCCCATGCCAAGAGCCCTGGCGCTTATATCCGTTTTAAGAAATTGTCCCGCGACAGTTCCCGGACTTGAAGCATTTAAGGGTGTAGGAAAGAGGGTATAAGGCAAAAAAATGAAAAGCAGCGCGGCAACGCGGCAAAAAGAACGAACTCTCCCGAATCGGAAATTTGATTGAAAATCAAATTTCTTATTCGGAAGTGGATTGGGTAGCAAGAGGCAAGAGGCAAGATTTAGCCGTCTGATGCGCATAGCGCTTGATACGGCACAGGCATAGCCTTGAAGGAGGTTCCTTAGCTCTCTTTCTTCTGGCTTCTGATATCTAATATTTAGCCTATTCATCAGTTTATCACCGCTATTTTCTCAATCTTATTTATGCCCGGTCCTTTTACTTTGACATAATAAATGCCGCTCGCGACGCTTTGACCGGAAAAATTTTTTCCGTTCCATTCAAGAGTTCCTTTTCCGGCCGGACAAACGGTGTCAATTAAAGTCTTAATCAAAGTGCCGTTGGATGTGTAAATTTTTATGATTAACTCTCCCCCCGTTAACAAATCATATTTAACAATGGAATTTCCCGTTCCGGATTTCATAATATTATTATAGGTGATGGCATCATTCTTATTTGCGGTAAGATACAGGGCGCCTGAAACTCCCAAAGAAACAATTTTGCCTATATGATTGACGCCGAAAATTTCAAGATAAACCGTGCCGATAGCGGGATAGCGGCTCGCGAAACCGGGTTTGATTTTAACTTTGCCCGTTATGAGATGCCGTCCCAAAAAATCCGTAGTGATTCCGAGACTGCCCGTTTGCAATTCCATGTAACTTGAACTTATGTCGGTTCGTGTATCCGTCAAAGGGTCTTTATTATGGTCTAAAAGCCTGGCGTATTGAAAAACCGTTTCAGCGCCGGTTAAAGTGGAAGAAGATGGATGAGATGTCATGTCAAAAAGCGTATACGGCGCTTCAAAACTGATCCCATCATTATCAAAAGAAGCCGAAAAAAGAGTCGCGCCGGCGGAAGCAACGGGCGAATAATTTAAATTCAGGGTATACAAAGACGAACTATTGGTTTGCGAATTGCCGTAATATTGATTGGGCGCTCCCGCGACAACCAAATAATAACGCCCCGCTTGAGTTATGGAATGATTAAGCGTGACACTTGGCGATAGCGTATGACAATCGCCGGTATCAAGACAGGTGCTGTCATCATAGCCATTGTAAATTTTGGGATAAGCATCCGTGATATAATTTCTATACGCGTCAAACAGAAAAACAGCGTAAGCGTAATGTATCCCGGCTTGATTGGTCTCGGGCAAATCAAGTTTTATTTCCAAATTGCCGACGCTTAAAGGCAGAGAATAATAATCCACATCGCCCAAAGGATAAATATTGGCGCTTAAAGTTTTGAAAGAATCAAAATCGCTTATATCGGTCGCGGTTTCGGGGCCGTTATTGTTTTCATAGTCATCTCCGCCTGCTTGAGAACCCGCGATGCCGTGGTC
>DAOWGR010000063.1 GCA_030637365.1 Elusimicrobiota bacterium | reverse complement strand
CTATTCCTCATCAAAGCTTTTCTCAAAAAGAGAATTTATGGCCTCTGACGCTTCTCTTTCATCTTTACCGCTGGTAATAAGCGTTATTTCGCTCCCATGACCGGCAGCAAGCATCATTATTCCCATAATGCTTTTAGCGTTTATTTCCAGAGAATCTTTTACTATTTTAACATCGCATTCAAATTCGGAAGCGGCATTGGCTATCATTCCGGCAGGCCGCGCGTGTATACCGAGAGAATTTTGAATTTTAATGGCTCTTTTTATCATAATATCAGCGCTATGCCTTCAATTCGCGAAATAATCACAACTACAGATGAAAAAACAAGCAATGTTGCCAAAACAAGAAAAACGGATTTTTTTAATTTTCTAAATATAAGAAAAATTCCAATTGCCGACGCGACTAAAACCGCTTTCAAAATAACTCCTTCAACGCCAAAACTTTTGTAATAATAAGCGGCCGCTGAAATTAAAACGAAAATAAAAATAAGAACGGATGAAACAAGCCCGGCTAAACTAAGCTTTGAAATTATTTTTGACCAAGGAAGCAAATCAAGCCCGCATAATTTTGAACCGCCGCATAAATAACCGTATCCAAGCCCCTTCCATCTGATATACAATGAAGCATACGCGGCAAAAACCGTTCCCAAAAGCGGTCCGGCAAAAAGAACATACACGGAAACATCCGGCTCCGCATCAATTAAAAACCAGCCGTAAAATCCGAACAATATCCAAACTATCAAACAAAAAATAGCGTTGATGGAAGTTATTCTTCCCCAAAACATTCTATCTCCTATGGAAGCGAAGCTCGAAGCAAGCGCGGATTTTATATTTACGGATACCATGATAAATTTTTGCTCTTCTTGGGAATCTTGGGCTGAAGAAATTTTTTCCTCTATTCTGCAAACATTTCCGATTATAAAACCGGCCATATACGGCTGAGTGTTAAATATTCCAAAATGCCTTAAAACAGCTTTTTTTAACCGTGAAGAATCCGTCCATATTTTTTTCAAATGCGGCATTAAAGCGAAACAAAAGCCCATATTTTGGAATCTCTCAAAATTCCAGCCGCTTTGTATAAAAAGCAATCTTAAAAAAATTCTTATTCTAAGTTTTCTATCCATAAATGTTTAAACGGCAAACGGCGCTACACGCTTACAAGCTTCACGCCGCACGCTTGTTTGTAGCATTGTTTGCCTGTTTTTTCTGTTGCCTGTGGCCTGCAGCCTGTGGCCTGTATCTTGTTACCTGTTTTTTAAATTTTAAAATCAAAGCGGTTAAAACAATCCATGGAACCAAAGAAAAGGCCAAATCGGTTACTGGAACTACTCGAGAAAAATCACAAAATTTTACCGCAATTTTAAAAATCAAAGAAAAGAATATGATAAAACCCGAGGCAATCACGCTTTCCATTATAAGCGCTTTGATTATCCACCGGTTTATTTTGAAACGATTTTCATTTATTTCCATTTCCATTTTCGCGTTCCACGCGGATCTCTTTTGCCTAAGAACGAATTCAACTTTTGAATAAAGCGAACCCGCGAAAATACCGATAAAAAAAGCCAAAGAAATATTTTGAAACGCGTGAGAGTAAAGCAAAACCGCGATACTCGCGGCTATAAGGCCGTTGGGAGGAACAATTTCGCCAAGCGGCAAAAAATCTGAATATATCAATTCAATCAAAATACCCATAATGGCTCCTTGAACCGGGCAGCCGTTTAAAGAACCCATCAACACTCCGATAAACGCCGGCCTCGAAATAAAAAACTGTCCAAATTGAGCATTATCCAAATGAAAAATGCCGCCTATAAGCCCGGATATGATTATTCTCATTATTTCCATAGGATGTTTTACCCGCTACTCATTACTAATTACTTTTATCCTCTGTTGTTTTCTGTTCTGCCGCGCTGTCGCGCTGTTTTACATATTTATAACTTTCATAATGTCCACGGGACTGTCACTGGGAACTCCTCTGCCTTCAATCTTGATTCCGCGACTGAATATATCCTTAAAATAATCGCAGTCCTTCTTGCTAAGAAAAATGGCCCGTCCGATGGATTGATTTTTTCCAGCGGAATAATGCATACCGCCTATATTTAATTTAGAAACCTTTAAACCTCTGTCAAGCAATTCCACAATTTCTTTAAGCCCCGGCAACAAAACAAGAATATTCAACTTGCTTTCATTCGCCTCGGGAAAATATTTTATAGCGCAGGAAACCGACATTATTTTTAAATCAATATCGTCCGGAGTCGCGAATCTCATTATCGCCCGCCGCGTTTCATCTTCAACTATTTCGTCCGATACCACAACAATCTCACTGATATTCAGATTTGGAATCCATGATTCCACAATCTGTCCATGTATCAATCTATCGTCTATTCTTATTAAACTAATGGACATAAACTCTCCGTAACAACAGAAAACAGCGCAAATACGAAATAAGATGATAAGTAATATGTAAAGTGGGAAAATTCCTTAATTTATTTCCCTTTCCTTCTCTTGCTTTTTTTGATGGACATATGCTTTCTGTTTATTAATTTTTATCGCTCATTCTTTTTTTTGTCGTTCCGTATCACCACTGCCCAACCTATGATTTCTTCACGCTTTAATCAGCAAATTTTTAACTTCACAAATGGATTTCTTGCCATCATCCATAATTTTATCAACCAGCTTATTAAAACTTAAGGTTTTTCGATAAGAAAAAGCCGATGTAAGCATATTTATGTTTAAACCGCATATAACGGCGGTCTTGGGGATATCCTTGATAATCGGAAGAACTATATTCATCGGCGTTCCTCCGGGCATATCAATAAGAAAAATAAATCCGTCTCCCGATTTCATTTCTTCAATTGAATGACTTACGCTCAAGCACATCTCTTCAAGCGATAATCGCGAGGAAATTGAAATATTCTTTACTCCTTTTTTTTGCGCTCCGACAATATGCTCCGCCGCTTCTATCAGATAAGCTCCAAATTCTCCGTGCGTCATTACTATTATGTTTATCATTGAATAGACTTCCTTATGTCCCTATGATATTCAGACACTGAAAAACCGAATCTTTCCATTTTTTTCGCTATTTGGTTGGAAATAAACACGCTTCTGTGCCTGCCGCCCGTACATCCTATCGCTATCGTTAAATAGGATTTCCCTTCTTTGATATAAAGCGGAATCAAATCTTTTATTTGATCCGAATATCTTTCAATAAATTTTTTTAACATCGGCTTGGATTCCAAATAATTCTTAACACCCTTATCAAGACCCGTTTTCTTTTTAAGACGGGGAATATAATTGGGATTGGGCAGAAACCTGACATCCATTACAATATCGGCATCCAAAGGGATGCCGTATTTGAAACCAAATGATGTAACGCTTAAATTCATTTCCTTGGAACGCTTCAACTCAAGCGCCGCCGAAATTATCTCTTTCAATTCGCCAAGAGTTAATTTTGAAGTATCAATAACCTTGTTTGACGCGGACTTAAGATTGGAAAGGATTCTTCTTTCTTGTTTTATCGCTCGCGACAGATTCTTACCGAGAGGATGTTTGTGCCGCGTTTCCGAAAATCTCTGAAGAAGAATAAAATCAGACGCGTCAAGAAATATTATTTTGCAATCAATGCCAAGTCTGATTAAATTCTCAAGAGACGATACAAAATCTTTTAGATATTTCCCCTCCCGTATATCCATGCCCAATGCCACATTTCTAAGATATTTTTTAGCATCAAGCAATTTAGCGAAAAAAGGCATGAGATCGGTTGGCAGATTATCTATGCAATAAAATCCGAAATCTTCAAAACATTTAAGAGCCTGGCTCTTGCCGGCTCCCGACATGCCGGTTACGATAAAAACTTTAATCTTGTTCATTTTGCTTTTTTTCACGATTGTTTTCGCTTCATCTTTTTAATTAAATCTTCATTAAATTTTTTAGCCGTACTGTGTCCCTGATTTTTTAATCTTTGATTTAAAGCGGCCACTTCAATTAAAATGGCCAAATTTCTTCCGGGAGTGACCGGCACGCGCAAAGACGGTATATTGACATCCAGAATATTGACGGTATCCGAGGCAAGACCCGTTCTATCATAATTTTTCAAGTTAATCACGCTTTCAAGAAAAACTTGCATTTCAACTATTGATTGATCCATTGTGGCGCCGATACCAAAAAGAAGCTCTATATCTATTATCCCCAAACCTCTGACTTCCATATAGTGGCTAATATTTCTGGGAGAATGGCCTATCAATATGTATCCTATTCTTCTTTTAATTTCAATCACATCATCAGCAATAAGAATATGCCCTCTTTTCAAAAGTTCAAGCGCGCACTCCGATTTGCCAACTCCCGAATCTCCTTGTATAAGCACGCCCAAGCCATAAACATTTACAAGCACGCCGTGAAGATGGGCAGTGGCGGCCAATTTGTCATCCAAAAATATGGTTAACTCTCTTATAAATGAAGCCGTAGGCATTGAAGTTACAAGGAGCGGAATTTTCGCTTTTTTGGCGGATTCCCTTAAAAACTTCGGAGGCTTAAGACCTCCTGTCAAAATAACACACGGCACATCGTCGGCGGCGAACATCTTATCAAGATTTTCAAGAATATCCTTCGCTTTATTCTTAATGCAAAAAGCGTGCTCTCCTTGACCTATTATCTGGATTCTCTCGGATTTAAACTGCTCAAGATGTCCGGCAATGGCAAGTCCGGGCCTATTTATAACACTGGCGACAATTTCCCTTGACAAATAGGCTGTCCCAACAACTAATTTAAGATCCAAAGTTTTACCCCTGGACTTCAATAAATCCTTTACGGTTAGGTTCTGTGACATAATCTTTTCTTATTTAAAGTTTCTTGAACCATTTATTTTTTTAAAGGCTGGAGAATACCATAGCTATTGTCCAATCTCTTAAACACCACCTGCATCTGTTTTGAAGGCTTATCCATGAAAAACCAAAAATTATAACCTGCTTTTTCCATTTCAAAAACAGCCTCTTCAATATTCATCGGCTTGGAAGAAACATCTTTAATAACGGAAATCTTTATCTTCGGCCCAACAACAGCGGAAAAATCCGAAAAATCATGCGTTTTATTAACTCTATGGTTTTTAGTTTTTCCTTTGTATTTCTTCAACTGAATCTCAATTTTATTCATCACTTTATCTATGGAAGAATACAAATCGTTGCTTGCGGCGCTCGCTTTTATCGTTTGATGACCGACATGCATAATAACTTCGGCATTGTGAATCTTTTTTTCCACCGAAACAATCGCCTGCGTCCATACAATATTATCCGCGTATTCCCGCATTTTTTCAATCTTAACTCCGATAAAATCTTTTATCGGTCCCGTAAGCTTCATTTTCCTCGCTACCATGTGAATTCTCATAATTAATCCTCCACTTTAATATGTATAAATAGATGCAAGCCCATAGCAATACACCAAACGAGCTAACTATATTATTATATAAATAATACTGTGAACGCGAAAGCGCGTAAGAACGAAAGCGCGAAAAGTTCATGCCTTTCGGAGGCTCTTGCGGCTTAATGAACATCGCGGACAATCCGAAAATTAAGATAAATGTTATAAATGCGACTTTTAATTTTTTTTTAGTAAAATTACTTATCTTATGGAAAAAATAAACTTCAAATCGGTGAGTAAGATTTTTCCGGCAAATTTAAATCTTACGGACTTGCTGAATTTAAATTTCAAAACCGGGGGCGATACAAAAGCCCTTGATGATATTTCTTTTGATATCCATAAAAGCTCCCTTATAGGCGTGCTTGGAAAAAACGGCGCCGGCAAAACCACTCTGCTTAGATTATTATCCGGGCTTCTAATTCCTGACAGCGGAAAAATCTCAATTTTCGGATTAAATCCTCTCAAAAACAATCTTGAAATAAAAAAAACGACCGGAATACTGCTCAATCAGGAAAGAAGTTTTTACTGGCGGCTTACGGCAAAGGAAAATATAAATTTCTTCGCGTCCATGCATGGACTTGATAAAAGAACGGTTCAAAAAAGAATTTCGCGGCTCTTTGATGTTTTGGGCATAGATAAAACGATTTATGAAAAACGCTTTGACAGCTTATCTTCTGGAATGATGAAAAAATTCGGCATAATCAGAACTCTGATTCATAATCCGGATATAATACTGTTGGATGAACCCACCAAAAACTTGGATTACGAATCATCTCTAAACTTTAACGCTTTCGCGCGAAATTATTTGGTAAAAGAACAGGGTAAAATTATTTTTTATGTAAGCCATGAACTGCGTGAAATTGAAGCCATCAGCGATAAAATAATGATTCTGAACAAAGGAAAGCTGTTAAAATTTTCCGATACAAGTGAATTATGCGCAAATCAAAAAATTTCTCTTATGAATGCTTTTGTAAAAACAGTCAATGACAATCACAATGAATAAACCGGCTTTAAAACAAATATTCGCTTTTTTGCGAAAAGATTTTTTAATTGAAACAAGCTATAAATTAGCTTTTATAGAAGGCATACTTCACGCCTTAATAGGCATACTCACATTCTTTTTCATAGATAAACTATTCGGACATAAAATGACACCCCATCTTGACACCTTTAACACCGGATATTTTGCTTATGTGTTTTTAAGCATGGCCTTTTTTAATTACGCCGGCGCTGGACTCGGCTCTTTCGCGAGCAAAATCAGAAATGAACAATATCAGGGAACATTCCTGGCGCTTTTATCCACTCCGATTAAAATACCAAATCTTCTTCTTTCTTTAAGCATCTGGAATTTTCTCTATGCCAGCTTTGAACTTATCGTATATGTCGTATTGGGCTTATTTCTTTTTAAAATTGATGTTTCAAACACCAATGTCCTTTCCTTCTTAACTGTTTTTTCTTTATCAATCATCACCTTCAGCGCAATGGGGATTTTATCGGCAAGTTTTGTAATAATGTTTAAAAGAGGCAATCCCGTGGCCTGGATACTTAGCGCCATGGAGGGATTATTGGGCGGAATTTTTTTTCCGGTTTCGGTCCTGCCGCCTTTTCTTCAGACCTTGTCAAAATTCATCCCGTTATCCTATTCCATAAAAGCTCTTGAACTGAGCGTTTACAGAGGACATTCCATTATGGAGCTTAAAAATGAAATTTCAATATTGGCAATCTTCGCGATTTTCCTTTTGCCTATAAGCTTATGGACGTTTAAATACGCCATAAACAAAACTCTTAAAAACGGCAGTCTCGGACAATATTAAAACCAGTGGCAAGTAATTAGCGATTAGTGTATTTTCGCCGCTCGCCTTTCGCCACTTATCACTTGCCACTAATCACTGTTGTTATCTTTTTATTCGCCGATTATATAATGCGTGCTAAAAGGAACAGCGACAGAAAAATATTTATACATCTCATCTTCCTCTATCTTTTTTACTTCAACCGACTCCCATTTTTTTCGATTAAGATAAAAAAACTTCTCTCCGACGCTTTCTGTTTTTTTAATTCTGAAATTAATATTTATTTTTCCCTGCGGATTGCCAAGATTTGATGAGAATTGAAAAGCCTTAAAACTTTCCGCTTTTCCCTTCAATAAACTTGAAAGTGATGAAGGCAAATCCCCCTCCGTCATTGTGATATTAACTCCGGCCGGCCCGCGCATAAACGTTTTAAATTCTATTTTATACACATCGCTTTCAAGTGACTCGGCTTTGATAAAATATCTTATTCCCCTTGAAGATATGGTCAGGGGAGTTGAAATTATCTTATACACTATAGTATTGCCGTTTTTTATTTTCTGATAAACCGGCACCGTTTTTGACAATCTCAATTTCGGCTTTTCAACCCGACTAAATCTAAAAGATAATGATAATATATGAGAATTGCCTAAATCTCCCGAAGGCGAAAAGGCGTATGAAAACAGGAAATCATTAACGGAAAAACCCATGCCCGACGCCAAACCGCTCATCGCGCCCAATTCATTTCCGTGCAGTCTGTATTTATAGCCTGAATTCAAACTTAATTTATCCGTAAGATGATATTCCATCCCTATGATAAAAGACGGATAATTATCTATCGGCTTATCAACATTCAAAGACATGATTGTTCCGCTCTCAAGAAAACGATGACTTAAACCCGCTTTAAAAGTCAAAGGTAAATCATACCTTTTAGAAATAAACTTTATTCCCGGACCAAGATTCTGAACGGTAAAACCCGCCATAAATTCTCTGTTAAACAGCGTTACAGGCCGCAAAAGTCCCGCATCCAAAGCAAAACTTGAACCCGATTCATCATCTATGGATTGTCTGATAAACTTTAAAGTGACTCCCAAATCCAAATTGGAAGAAAAAGAATATCCATAGCTTATTGACAAAGCAGCATCATAAGCCCTAAATGATCCTTCGGAAATTGATATTGGATATAGAGGATCGCTTTCATTTAAGCCGCTTCTGCGTTCCATATCTTTAGGCGTATAAAAATAATTAAAACCAAAACCAAAAACCCCTCCGCTTAAAAATCCACCGCCAAGAAACTTAATCTTTTCAGCCGGGAGAGTATAGACAAGAAATTCCTGAGCAAGCCCGTGAAAATACTCATTATGAGAAAAACTTAAATTTTTGGCTTCTTGACTATATGCCAGACCCGCGGGATTCCAATAAACGGCATACGAATCATCCGCTATCGCCGTAAAAGCCCCCGCCATTGACGCGGGTCGCGCGCCCACTCCAATTTTGAGAAATGTCGCCGAAGTACTCCCCGCCGCCGAATGAATTTTAGCGGCATAAGCAACAGGCAAAAAGGCGACAGGCAACAGGCAGCAGGCAAGAAACAACAAAATAAAAACACAAACTTTGTTTTTGGGAATTAACATTTTTATTAAATCATTCAATTTCATATTCTCTACCCACTTCACTCCCGAATAAGAACTTTGCCTACGCAAATTTTCCGATTCGGGAGAGTCTTTTCGCTTATCCTTTAAAAATATCAATTCCATATTCTCCACCCAATCCGCTCCCGCATAAGAACTTTGCCTACGCAAATTTTCCGATTCGGGAGAGCTTTATTCCCTTTATGACTTACCTGTCCGCCAATGCCGTAGTGGCGGATGACCTGCAACCTGAGACCTAAAAAAGGCTGCGCCTTTTTTAATGTATTATCGCCAGTCTCTTTGTAATTACCTTTGAGCCCGACGCGCTTCTGGCTTCAACCCTATATATGTATACTCCGCTCGCTATATTTTTCACATTCCATAAAATTTCCGACGCGAGACCGGCCGGGCAATTGGCTTTCTCCAGTTTAATAATTTTTTCCCCAGCCACATTGTAAACCTCTATGGTGACATACGCCTTGTCAGCCAAATAAAACTTAAATGCTATATCATCTCCACGAGCCGGATTTGGATAACTGTAAACGGAATTTTTATCCATCAACGCGCCCGAAGGAACATATTCCATGATTCTAAACAATGAAAAATGGTTTATCTCTGCCGTTACCTTGTTTTCATTTGGAAGAACCCGTGAAGTATTTACCACAAGCCAAGTCCCCTCCGAAAGCGTATATATCCTAAGATTTTCCTCGTTCATGCCGTCAATTTCAGCAACGGTATAAGGCAAAGTCAAAATAGCCGGACTTATCAATTGAGTCGCCAAACTCTTAAATTTAACTTCATAAACTATTGAAGTCGGATTTGCCAGCGTATTGGCTTTGGCCGAAAACATGGGTTGATAAGTATTTGCGTCAACTCTATTGATCATCAGCTTGCCGTTTTGATTTGCCGCGTTTGAAGGTATGGATATGAGAGCCCCATCTTCAAGTTTTATCCATCCTCCTTGAGAAGAATCAAAAAAGCGCCAATTGTCGGCCGATATACTCCAAGCCTCATTTGAAAACAGAGAATTATTCGTGCTGTCAAAAGCGGCCAAAGAATAATAAAACCTTATATTTTCAACCGCCGTGTAATCTATATAGGAATTTATTCCGGCGGAAACTGAAGCAAACGGCGAACTTGAAATATACGATGAATCTTGCAAGCGCCTGTACACTTTATAGCCGTAAACATCATCATCGCCGGCTCCGTCATCCGCCGAAAGATCCCAAGTCAAAGTAAGACTGCCTCCTTCATCGCCCAAAGTATCGCTTATTTCAAGATTGGACGGAGACTCGGGCGCCAATAAATCCACAGTTGCCCATGCGGTGGCGATATTTGATAATTGACTCAAATTGGGGACAAAATCAACGGTCTTAATCGCGAAATAACAAGTAACTCCGCCAAAAAGTCCATCTATCACTTCCGCTTCCTTAGCTCCGTACGGACCCTCCACCTCTCTTGTTCTGCCGGATAATTCCACTTCCTCAAAATCAGACCAATCATAACTTGAAATTGTGGTGTATCTTATCAGATAATGAGAAGCCGTTCCCACATCTCCATCATTTCCCGAAGCCGTCCATAAAAGCACGACCATGCCCGCCACGGGCCCTTGAACCGCCGTTAAATCGCCTATCGCCGACGGCGGCGCGTTATCCCCCAAATTATTTATGGAATAAGCCGAAACCAAGTTTGAATTATTAGATTGGACATATCCGTCAAAAGATCTCACAGTATAGGTAAAAGTGCTTCCCGTGACCGCGGCCGTATCGGTATAAGTCAAAGTATTTGAGCTGACGGAACCGATAAAAGAAAAATCATCCGTTTCTTTCCTGTATATTCTGTAAGCCGTTAAACCGGCGGAAGAAGAAGCCGTCCAATCCAATTTAATTTGATTCCCGTTATCAGCGGAAATATCCGATGCCGAAATTCCGGAAGGAGGCGAAGGGGCGACATTCAATCTCACTGTTAAAACAGCGGTATTATCCGTTGTTGTGGCGGGACTTTCCAACATTGTAAGCTTTAAAGAATACACTCCGTTTTCACAGCCGGTTATATCCCATTCGCTTAAAATTTCATCTTCGATAAAATTTATCGTACCGCTTGAAACTATGGTTGTCCAAGATGAAGGATATTCTCCCTGACCATATTCAAGCGTATAACCGGTTAGATAATCGGTGCTTGAAACATATCCTCTAATATTAACGCTTGAAGTTATGATTTCATTTTTCTTCGGACTTGAAATAGCCGCCGTTTTCGCCGCTTTATAAGCCATAATTTTCCCATCGCTCACGGCAACAAAAATCATTCCGTTTGAAATCGCGGGAGAAGCATACACGGAACTTGAAAATGAAACATCGGCGACAAGCGGAACTGAAACCCCTTCGGAACTGAAAGCCAAAAGACTCCCGTCAATACTGCCGATATATATAAGGTCATTTGCCATTACGGGAGAGGACAGAATACCCAAAGGAGAAATACCGCCCAATGTGGGAGAACTCGGCCATACATATTCAAGAACTCCGTCCGAAGGCTGCGCGTTGGCCGCATAAAAAGTATTTAGAGAAGCTCCGCCCGAAAAATACATTCTGTCTATGGTTACTATGGGAGAGCCCATTTGCTCCCATGAAGCGCTTTCACTGAACGGCTCGGTTAAATTATTCAACAAATCTCCGGTCAAAGCGTTAAATACCAAGGGAATTTTTTCATCATAACCCGGCACAACATATAAATTTCCGCTTGAAACAGCCACGGCATTTATTGAAGACCTCCCTCCGGTAGTCGGATACTCCCACTCAAGAAAATATGTATTCTTGTTTATGGCATAAATTTTCCCGTCATTGGCTCCAAAATATACCATATTATCTTTGGCGGACGGAGCGGAATCAACGGATTGCTGCGCTGAATATTCCGCGAGCAAATTTCCATCGGAAGCATTAAAAACTTTCAACTTCTTCTCAGGCGCTCCCGCGCCGACAAAAATTTTCCCGTCAAAAATCAAAGGAGACGATATTGAAAGAGCTCCCAAAGATTTTTTCCAAAAATGCGCTCCTGTCAGACGATTCAAAGCATAAAGATAGCCGTCTTTCGATGAAACATAGACGGCGGAGCTTGATACCGCAAGCCCGGAATCAATCCATCCCGCGGTTGTATAAGACCATAGAAAATCCCCTGTCCTGGCGTTCAAGGCATAAACTTTATTATCGCGCGAACCGAAATACACAATATCTTCAAAAACCGCCGGACTGGACATTATATTGGCGCCGGCTTGATATTCCCAAATTTTAGCGAGAGGAGGATACGCCTGCTCTTTAGTAAAGCCCGTTCTTTCGGGATTTCCTCTAAACATCGGCCAATCTGCCGCGTAAACGGCGGAGAATAGAGAACAAAAAATAGAAAATAACAAAATAAAAAATATTGGCCGCCTGATGCGCATAGCCTTGAAATTCCTCAAATAAGTAAATTTTTTATTTTTCATAACACCTTCTTTTACTTCCTCTATCCTTACAATCCTAATGACTTAAATTGTGCCCTGTTGCCCAATTCCCTTAATCACCGGCCCTGTTCTTACATGCGTCCGTAGCGCTTGATATGCATATTACATAAACTTTCCCGTCGCTTGACCCAATTGTGAGAGTACTGTCGCTTGTCTCAATAACGGGATTTGACCTTACCTGTCCGCCGGTGACAATCGGCCAGCCGCTTCTCAATTCTCCCGTATCGGCGTTAACCGCGTATATATATCCGTCGTCACAACCAAAATAAATATAATCTTTGGCAATGCCCACAGCGCTACCCGGCACCCATACAGGCAATGACCTTATAGCGCCTCCGGCTTGAAAAGGCCAGCCGGCTACTTCCGCCGAACCATTTGAAGCGTCCACTTTATAAAGTTTTCCGGCATCGTTCCCGAAATAAATATATTTGGCGCCCAAAAAATTTACATTGGGCGATGAATAAATGGGAGAATTGGGAGACGGTTCAAAATAGCTATCCAACCCCCAGGCCGGATTATCATTAAGGTTTGATGAAATTTTAGAATACAATCTTCCGTCCGTGGAAGTGAAATAAATAACATTATTGGGATCAGCCACTTTTGCGTCAAGAAAAGGCGATGTTCTTATCGCTCCGCCGGTTAAGTAATAAAGCGGCGAACCCGGCTCTCCCGTGCCTAAGGCAACTAAATTTCCGTCTTCAAGACCTATCCAACCGGTATTTATCGTTGCTCTATCATCTATGGACATCAGCCCCACTGGAGCGGCTGAAATATCTGCCGGCCAACCAACTCCGCAATTAGACCCATCGTTCTTATTCAAGCAATGAATTTTACCATCACTTGCGCCAAAATAAAATTTGGTCCCTGAATCTATATCCATTATGCCCGATACCACTCCAACTCCAAAAGACTGTTTCCAAATAAATCCGGCGCTTGTGTTATTGTCTTGGATTTTGTAAATATCTCCATTGTCGGTGGCAAAATAAATATAAAGATTATTTCCTTCCACTCTGACATTGGGACTTGTTCTTATCGGCGAAAGAGGAGAAGAAACATATTCCCATTTCTCTGTTCCGTCTTTTTTAATCGCTCTTATATAACCATCTGTAAATCCGGAATACACGGCGGAACTTACGATAGGACTTGTGTCGTCATAATAAATGTAATATCCGAGCATGGATTCTATGCTTGTAAGCTCACTCGAAGAATAAGGCCAAGAAGTTCCGGTCGGCGGCTGGGCGGGAGAAATCAAAGTGATTGAATCGGTATCCACCTGAGCGGCCGGCACAAATTCCTGAATTAAATCACTGGGCCCGTCTCTTAATCCCACCGTTGAATTAGGATTGAAATTTATCCTGAACACATTTGGATTTAAATCCGACGCGTCTTGAGTGGATTCAAACACTAAATAAAATGTTCTTGTGGAGGCGGCGGGAATTGAAGCTGAAAGCAAATCGGGAGAAACCACGGTAAGAGTTGACAAACCCGCGGCGTCCAAGGAAATTGCACCCTTTGGCGCATAAGCTATGGTGCTTATATCTATTCCCGATTCATAAACGCCATATACGCCGGTGCTGGTTGAATCTCTGACAAGCATAATGGCATTAAATAAATTATTCGCTTCCGCCTCTCCCAATGACGCTGATAAATCGGAGTTCATTATTTTAAAAGTGACCGTTGTAATTTCCAATGAATTAAATCCAGCCGGACTATTATTTGAGATATCTATTTTTATGGCGCTATCTCTTGAATCATCATTCATCCTTAAAGGAGCGACCGTACTCCCCGTTACAGAATGAACGCTATCTTCATATGTGACCGAAGATAAAATTATCTGAGAAGCGGACTCAGCCCCGGTATCGGTATTAAAAGTTACTCTATAAGTGGCGCTGGATACAAGAGGATAACCGTCCTGATCATTAAAAGAAAAACCGGTATGAACAACAGTCTGGAGAGATGTGGAATTAAGGTCAAAACCTATATCCTGAAGCCTATAAATATGCGGCGAGTAAACATCCGCGTTTCCGTCAACACGCGTAAAAACTATATTATTGGCGGTAGCCGAACTTGATACGGCGCCTATTTCAAGTGTTAAAAGGAAAGTTCCGGCTAAAAACTGAGGTTGGCCATTGTCAAAAGGATAATGAAGCGCATTGGCTGAAGCTGTTGCGGGATTATTGTTTCTTGAAGCGATAGTGGTGAAATCCGATGCCACGACGAAATCAACCAAACTGTTATCCGTATCTGATCCCTCCGATGGCTGCCTGATTATTGAAACTGAAGCGTTTCCGGGAGCAAACTGTTCCATACTGACTTTTTGCGCCTTGTAATTATATCGCGTGTAATTAGTGTCCGTCTGCCATGTAACTTCGTCTATGGTTGAACCTCCCGGATCCTCCAGCGTTAAAAAATCTCCCGCGCTGTTTAAACCCGAAACGCCGAAAATAGCGGTATAAGAATTTTCGCTATCATCATAAGAAGAGAAATCTATTAAAGCGTAATTTTGCGGATAAATTATTCTTGTAAATTTAAATGTTTTTCCATTTTCCGAAGCTGCCGAATTTCTCAAAGCATAGCCGACCATGGTTTGGGTTGAAGTAAGAGAAGTATTGTAAATTTCTATAAATTGTTCGCCGATATTTCCATAAGACACTTCATTTATTTTAAGAGCATAAGTGGATATATGATTGGCGTAACTTTGTGTCGCGGTGGGATCAATTTCAAAAACAGAACCCCCGTCTATCACTCGGGCAAAAGACTGTCCCGTCGAAAGAATTCCCGGCCCCGGCCATTGAACTTGACTTACAATATTATCCGCGTTATCAATAAGCTCCACATAATAACTTTGCGCTCCTTTTAAGTCCGTGGATGTTGTTATTGTAAAAGTGGACACGGTATTTATTTCATCTTCCGCCTGCCCCGTCCAAAGAAGCATGGGAATTCCGCCAAGGTCTATGGTGCTTTCAATATAATTAAGTTTCCAACCTATAAGAGAAGCCGTGCTGCTTGTATTATTATAAAGTTCTATCCAATCTTCGGTTTCAGCGCCCGAAGCATAAACTTCATTAATATAAACCGGCGCCGATAAAACCATTTCGGGATAAGCCGTATAAGAATTCAAAAGCGCTCCATCCGCTTTAACCATGCGAAAACAATAAGCGGTCCCGGCATCAACTCCGTTTTCTTTAAGCGCGAAATCCCATTGCCCGGCCTGATTAAGAGAAATGACTGAAACGCTATTTGTTATATTATTTAATTCTTCATAAGTCTGATTCACAGTTGTCACAGCCCCATAATGAGGATCATTCGCATTATCAATTAAACTGACGCCATCAGCGGGAGAATTATCATTAAAAGCGATAATGGTCGCGGCCGTCACATCAGTATAAGTTGCGGGAACTCCATCTGACGGTGACTGGCATGTGCCGCTTCCTTTACCGGCGAATTGAAGCTTAAATTCCTGCCCGCTTATCGGAAGTTCAACTTGATCTATATGGATTAAAGTTCTCAATCTAAACGCCGCGCCGGCTGTTTCCAAAATGCCCGAAGTGTCTTGCGCGGCCAGCGGACTTCCAACATCCTCGGTATCCGTATTCTCAAAAAACCGATAAGCCGCTTGATTAAAAGTTGAAGTGGGCGTGGAAGGCCAGAAGAAAAAAGAATAGCCTCCAACGGTTGAAGAAGCCAAATTGGTTTCAATAGCGTTTCCATTATTTGCATCGGTCCATGTGAAATTAGGCGCGGAATCCATAACCAATTGTTTGGCAACAAGTTTTGAACCGGAGTCTGAAACAATAAGCATAAGCTTGTCTTTGTTAACAGGGTCCTGCTTAATATCATATCTTGACTGCGGATCCGCAAAAGCCGGAAGCGATGAAGCATTCGTTTGCTCCGTAAAAGTTCCTCCATTTCCCACATACCAGCTTATAGCGGTGGCTCCGCCGTTATTATAAGCGATAATACTTCTGGTCACCGCGCCGAAAGTCAACCACCCGGTTGCGACAAGTTTTGTGCCTGCCGCCGGCGTCGCGCAAAATTTCTCTGTATTTGCTTCATTACTCCAAGCCCCTCCATCCCAATATCCTATCTGAAGGTCGGCCCCCGCGTTCCCTATGGACGCGAAAATCATTTCATTCGTATCCGGATTGACGGATAAATCCAAATTGGTGGCATCATCGGCGAAAGTCGGCATAGCGGAGGGGGTTCCCCATATATGATTTGGCGTCCCTCCCGCGGTAACATACCATGCCCCGTTGGTTCCATTGGCGCCGGCTGAATTTGCCCAAACAATCATTATATCACCGCTTATTGACTCAAATTTTACATCAAAATCATCCACATCCTGCGAAATGGAAATAACTTCAAGCGAAGTTTCCAATGCCGACGCGGGCTCATTTTCCCAGCTTGAGCCATTCCATATTTTGGCGGAGAGATCCGAATTGGAATCGGCCCAAATGGCGGCTATAATATTTGAAGACGCGCTCCTGTCGGAATCCATTTTAATCCAATGCGCGATGCCGGAGGTTCTGACAGGATCAAGATTGGTATTCGCCGTCCAATTCGCGGAACCGCAACCGCTGTCTCCCGCCTTAGTTCTATAGCCAAGTTCATTTGTTCCCGACGCGTCTTGAGAATAAAGAACCACAACATCTCCCGTATTTGTTTCGTAAGCGATATCAAAACGGCGGGTGGTTTCATTTCCTCCGACAACTTGAGTCCATTCCTCGGTCCAATTCGCGCCATCAGTGCATAAAACATGCAAAGTTCCGTCTTTTACATATCCCGCGACAGCTTCCTGAACGATTGAAAGCGGAGAAGTTTTAATCACAAACAAGGAACCTTCAACTCCCGATATGGTTGATTGAACGCCGCTAAAGCTATTGGTAGCGCCATAATAATGCCTGAATTGCGGACTGGAATTTCCCGATTGGCCGTAAAAAACAACCCCGTCGCCCGATGAATGTAAAACCGGCGTGGCAAGAGTTTTAACAACGCCCAAATTGACATATTCACCGAAACTTCCATTATTGTTAATCGCTCTAACTCTGAAATAATAAAAAGTATCATCATTCAATCCCGTAAATTTAGCCGAAGGACCGGCAATCGGCGCCGTAGTAAAAATCACTTGATCTGTAGCCCCTTCATTAAAATTATAAGCGCTTGAAACTTGGACGGTATATTCGGTGGAACTTAAAGGGTTTGAATTATTATCCCAATGAACAAAAAAACTGTTATAACCGACTTCACTAAAAGTTGAAACCGCCGATAAAGGCAAATTTGCCAAAGTCGCTGTCGCGAGATGCCCAGACCATACGCTTGATTCTCCACAGCCATTGGCTTTAACGAAAAGATAATATATTGAATTTGGATTTAAAGCCGGTTCATAAACAGTAGCTGAAATATCTCCAAGCGTTGTGGTTGAAGCATAAATTGGAGAAGGAGGATTATCGGGATTAACAGACGCGACCAGGGTATAACCCGTGGCTCCTCCGACCATATGCCAATTTGCGGCAATGGACGACGAGTAAACGCCAATTACGGAATCAATGACCGGAGCCGGCAAATGCAGTGTTTTAGTTGACCCCAATTCAGCATACTCCGTATATATTCCATTATGGTTTACGGCTCTTATTCTAAAATGATAATCGGTAAATGGCGTTACTCCGCTAAATGTATATGAAGGCCCCGCCACGGGATTTGTTGAAGCTATTACTTTATTGATTACCCCGGCATTAAAATCGGAAGCGGTTGAAACTTCCACATCATATTCGGTAAAAGAAAGAGGATTTGAATTATTATCCCAAACAACAGTGAAACTTGTTACTCTCACCGCGCTGAAAGTGGAAACAGCGGTCAAAAGAATATTTGCCAAAGTTGATGTTGACGCGTCTGATGTAAAACTCGTTTCAATATTATTATTGTTTACGCCGGCAAACCTGAAATAATAAGTTGTGTTCGCGCTTAATCCTTCCGTGCTCAGATATAGATTATAGGTGTCGCTTGTTACGAAAGTGGCGAAGCTTTCATCATCGGAACTCAATACCCTGTATAATGTTCCGGCAGGATTACCTCCATCGGACCAATTGAATTGAACGCTT
>DAOWGR010000071.1 GCA_030637365.1 Elusimicrobiota bacterium | reverse complement strand
GATCCACCACTATTTTGGGAGGATTGGAAACCATAAACGCTTTATATTTAACCGGCTTATCGGTTTTTATATAAACGCTTTCCGAAGAAACTCTGACTGATTTTACAGTCGCCTCGCCAAGAGCGCATACAATCATTGAATTCTGCGTTAGAAAAAAAATGGAAACCGTTATTAAAGCTGTTATTTTTCTCATTATAATTATTCTCCCGAAAAACTATTCTTTTTCTCGCAGATTGATTGGAAAGATCTTCTTATCTTCCGTCATAAGTATAACCTGCTTGCCTTTTATCACGCCGGTAATCCCTTTAACCGTTTTTCTTTTGCCATCAACAAGCTTTCCAAGCCGAAGCACATATATCTGCATGGTTTTTGTGTCTTTCAACATTGCCTGCTTTCCGCTTGAATCTTCCATTATCCCGGAAAGAGACAAATTGTAAATTGAAAAAGTCGTTTTTGAAATTTCCGATTTTTTTACCGCTGGCCATGTCTTTTGATCGCCAAAAACTTCGGAAACCACCATGGGATCCCTCAAGGAAACGGGGTTATAAACCTGTTCCACTGTTTGAACAGGCGTTGAAACTTCAACATTAAAAACTTTATCTCCGGCCGGATTATCAGCCGCTCTCGCCGTTATGCCTAATAATAAAACAAATGTCAAATGCATAAATACTGCTCCTTAAAAATCTATTTGTTTCTTGCCTCCGACTTCCGGCCTCTTGCTTCAATTTTTTATCCGCTATATTGATACGATACTAAAGTAAAAGTCACTCTAATCGTGTATTCATCGGAAGTTAGCGCGCTTATTGAAACATTTTCCATAGTAAGAATCCTTTCTTCAAGCGCCAAAGCCGTAAGAAACCGGCCAAATGAATGATAATCGGAACTCAATGAAATCCCATAAGAAACTTTTTCAAAATACCGCTCTTTTTTCACCGCGGACGGACTTATTACAGTCATGGAAACATTATATTTCTTCCCCAAATAAGTCAGCATTCTTATAAGATCCGGAACTTTTTTCTCTTTTGGAAGCCTTTTCTGAGCCACCACTTTTTGAATTTTCAAAGAGGCTAATTTTTTTTCGAGATTTTTATATTGCGCTTTTTTAACCTTGGCCCTATTTATGTCTTTCTCTATGGATTCCACTTTTTTCGTATTTTCATCTATTTTTTTTGATAAAGGAAGCCAAAAATATGCGACATAAATGTATCCGAAAATACCCAAAAAAAACACAGCGGCGGCAATCTGGGTTATCTGATCTTTAGTTAATTCCAGTTTTTTCATAAACCACTCAATGTGTACTTAGTCTTGATCGGAGCGCTAAACACATCCCCTTCTTCGGATTTTTTTATTAAAAAAGTTCCCATTTCAACCTTGGAATATTTGTCATCGGTTTCAAGCAAATTCACCCAGTAAGCCAAATCATAGGCGGATCTTGATTTTAACGCGAAATCCAAATTCAAAACATCTCCCTTTAAAGTGGTTCCGATTCTGGTAAACCATATGGTTTCCGGCAAATCAACAAGCAAATCCTGCATAAACCGAGTATAGACAAACCTGGTTTTGGTTATTTGATCTATCGCGTTTAAATATTTTTGCACTTCGCTAATTTGCGCTTCTATGATATTTACTTTTTGAAGATCTTTTTGGAGAATCTTTAGTTCTTTTTGTCTTTGAACAAGCAATGTATCAAGATTTTTAGCTTTTGTGACGTGGTAAACCGAAACAAAAGCAACACAAGCGATAAACGCGACGGCGCCGAGAATTATCTTCGCCACCAATATTCTGCGGTTTATGCTGTCTATGTATTCGGGAGGAATGAGGTTTATCTTTATCATTATTCCCAATCCTTTAATTTTCTGAGCGCCAGTCCGGTCGCAACGGCTAAAGCCGGCAAAATATCTTTCGGTATATTTTTGGTTTGTTCCGCCAAAGGCTCCAACGGATTTAAAATTTCCACGGACACTTTAAATTTTTCCGACATATATTCGCCGATGTTCCCCAAATTAGACATACCGCCGGTAAGTATTATTTTTGAAATGGACTGTTCCACTCCTTGCGAAAGATAAAAATCTATTGAACGGGAAATTTCCGTGTATAAGTCCTGCAATACCGCGTGAGAAGCTTTAGACACGCCCAAGGCCTCTTTATCATAATCCTCTATCGCGCCTTCTTTATCTTGAACGGACAAAAGAATTCCTTTTTGTTTTTTGAGATCGCCGGCGGCATCCGGCTCCATTTTGAAATTTTTGCCTATAGATTTATCAAAAGACGCGCCCGCTATAAAAATATCGCGCACGACTCTTGTCGCGCCCTGCGAGAATATTGAAAGATTCGTGACTTTATGTCCGATATTAAGAAAAAGAATCGCCGAATCCGAAACTTCGGGATTCAGCCATGAGTACAGCGTTTCCAAGGCAAAAGCGTCCACATCTATAATAACAGGATCAAGGCCGGCTTTTGAAAGAATATCTATCCTATTATCCACAACTTCCTTTTTGGCGGCGACAAGAACCGTTTCCATTTTCGGCTGACCTTCTTCCATAACATCATCCAGCGGACAACATGTCAAATTAACATCGCTTATGTCAAACGGAATAAAAGGCTCCGCCTCCACATACAGAGTAAGAGCCAATTCTTTTTTTGATAATTTGGGGAATTTCACATATCGCACTATTACGGAATTGCCTGAAATTGAAGTGGCGACAAACTTGAATTGAATGCCTTTCTTTCTTAAATATTTTTTTATTTCTTCAGAGATAACGGCCTGTTTTTCTTCAGCTGTCGCGTCTTGTGAAAAATTCAAGGGAATATATCCCCAGTCTTTAAGTTTGATTTTTTTCTTTTCCTCGATGAAAGAAACCATTTTTACGGCATAACTGCCTATATCAATGCCAATGATTCCTTTTTGCGGAAATAAGTTTTTAACGAAATTCAAATCCATCTATTAAAATCGTCCTCCGTTACTTGAGCAAGCGGCGCTTTGCCCTCGCGTCTTAAACTTGTTTTGTCTTCAAATCCGCAGAGGGCATCAGAGCCGATGGCCAATAAACAGACATCGCTTACCGCGAACCAAATATCCAACTCAAACAACCCCCATCCAAGCTTGCCGTCACAAAAAATCTTTAAATAAAACGGTTTCCAGATACAGTATATTATTATTACAGGTAAATTACGGTTTGTCAAGGCTTTTTTGAATGAAACGCCCGTTATTTTTTTTATACAATCTATATTATGAAAACAGTCTTCTTTGATTTCGGCGGCACCTTGGATTCAAACGCTCTTCCATGGCGAGAAAATTTTTATTCAATATATAAATCGGAATTCAAAAATCTCGACGAAGAAAAATTCTCTAAAGCTTTTTTTGACTCGGACGACAACCTTCATCTCCGCCATGATTTATCCAAAGCGGGTCTTGAAAAAACGGTGGAATTTCAAGTCTCGGATGTTTTTAAGCATTTAAAAATTGAAAACAAATCGGCGGAAGAAAGAATAATAAACTCCTTTATTTCCAATTCAAGAAAATATTTTCAAATTTCCAAATCGGTTCTTGAAAATTTGAAATCAAAAAATTTGAAACTTGGAGTAATTTCAAACTTCTACGGAAACCTTAAACCGATACTCAAAGGAGAAAATCTTCTTCAATATTTTGATGTGGTGGCGGACTCGGGACAAATTGGTTTTATAAAACCTGACAGGGCGATATTTGAATGGGCGCTAAAAAAAGCCGATACGACAGCTCAAGAATCCGCCATGGTGGGAGACTCCGCGCACAGAGACATGAAAGGAGCCGCGAACATGGGGATGCCGCATTTCTGGCTTTGCGGAAAAAACAATAAAAAAGATTTTAAGCTTTCCTATCCGAAAGCCGTTATTCTGCGCGATATCGCCGAATTGCCGGATAAACTATGATAAAACACGCGGGAATTTTTGCGGCGGGACACGGCTTAAGACTTAAAAAAACTTTCCCGAATTTAATCAAACCCATAATTCCAATTAAAAAAAAGCCTCTT
>DAOWGR010000112.1 GCA_030637365.1 Elusimicrobiota bacterium | reverse complement strand
TTCTTATAATCGGCTTTATAAAACAAATCCAAACCTTTGTTATATTCCGCGAGCAATTTCGCGATTTCTTTGGAAAGCTCCCCTTTTTTGGCCAATAATTCATAAACCTTTACCGGCAATTCTTTGCCCACTACTCTTATCCGACCTAAAAATCTGGCTTCAACATCTTCTTGGGCTTCATCATAAGTAAATTCACTGACCATTATTTTACTGCCGAAAAACTTATTCGCGCCTTCAAGCCTTGATGCCAAATTTACGGCATCGCCAAGCACGGTATACGACAACCTGGTATTTGAACCCATGTTTCCCACCACTATCTGACCGGAATTCAATCCGATTCTAATGGCGGGCTGTTCTTCACCTTTCAAGGTTTCGCTGTTTAACTTATCAAGCGCCTTAATACAATCTATCGCCGCGAAACATGTCAAAGTTCTGTGCTTATCCTGATCCAAAGGAGCATTCCAAAACGCCATTATGCAATCACCGATATATTTATCCACCACGCCGTCATATTTCAATATAACATCGGTAAATCCTGAAAGATACTTATTAAGCATTTTGGTAAGATCTTCCGGAGATAATTTCTCCGATATGGCTGTAAAATGGGCGATATCCAAAAAAAAGACCGTCATGTCTCTTTTATCGCCTCCGAGTTTAAGCTTTGACGGATCCTCGGTTATAACTTTAACGACCTTTGGAGACAAATATTGTCCGAATGTATTTTTAATCCACGCCTTTTCTTTGCCCTCGGTAAAAGCTTTATGCACCATTATGGCGATAAATGAAAGCCATAAGCTGACAAAAACGCCCATTGGAGGAAATTTGACGCCTTTGGTAAATAAATATATATTCAAAAAATAAAGCAATACGCTTGTGGCAATAACCGGAATAAAAATAGTAAGGGTTGAATATTTCCTTAAAAAAAACGGACCGAAAATAAAAATAAGCGAAAGCAATGTCATAAGCCACATGCTGACGGGATTTAAATAATCATCGTGCAAAAGATTATCAACGGCCATGGCATGATATTCAACTCCGGGCATTTGTTTCACAAAAGGAGACGGAGCGTGATCATAAGCCCCCAAAGTCGTTGAACCCACAAGAGCAATGCCGCCTTTTATAATCTCTCTTTCTTCCTTTGTCAGCTTATTTCTGATTATATCCACGATTGAAATACGCCTGTAAATATGCCCGTGACTTCTTTTTTCTCCGCCCCAGCCTATGGGTTTTCTAAAATTAAGATACCGCGGTTTACAGAGGTCTTCCTCGCTTCTTAGAAAAACTTCACCGATATGCAAGTCCTTATAAGTCGCGTAAGTCGCGGCGGAAAGACTGGGCATTGGAAGCCCCTCGCATCTGTTGTTTAAACATTCTTTTCCCCCGATAAGCGCGTCTGAATACGGAACCTCGCTAAAAAACAAAAGCATTCGTCTAATATGGCCGTCACTATCCATGACCTGATTAACATTCGGAGTCGCGATATACCTGCTATATTCCGCAAGCTTATCGGAAAAAGGAACTTTTATCTCGTCATAACCGTCCGCGCCTATATATGTGGCAAAAAGATTTGTAACATTTCCGTTTTTCTTCACGGCGGCTATCAACCTTTTGTCATCCAAAGGATTATCTCTATACGGCTCAAAAAACATGATGTCCATACCAATGGATTTTACGCCCAATTTGCCCAATTTATCTATAAGAGCGCCATAATATCTTCTCTTTAGAGGATACCCCAAAGCTTTTGTGCTTTTTTCATCTATGGCGGCTATAAAAATTCTTTTATCGGCGGACTTTTCAACATAATGTCTAAAAATAAAATCACTCCATTTATTTTCCAGACCCGGCATCCAACCAGTATTATAAGCGGAGAGAAACCAACTCGCCAAAATAAAAAACACAAAAAAAATCTCAATGCCAAGTATAAATTTATCAGTTTTTTTCATAAACAAACCCTTTCACCGTAATCCAGCAAAATCGCCATGCGCGCGAACATACTCGCCAATAGATTATTTTATATAAATGCGCCGGCAATTAAAAGCTGTTTTTAGGCCTCTTTTGAAGAGTAATCTTAAAAACACTGCCTTTGCCCGGCTCCGATTTGACATGTATATCGCCGCCATGCATCTCAATTATTTTTTTTGCTATGGCCAAACCAAGCCCGGAACCCGCGCGTCTGTCGTCATTTTCAAAAACTTGAACATATTTTTCAAAAATCAAATCCAATTTATCTCCGGGAATTCCGCGACCGGTGTCGGCAACGGAAATCTCCAAAACACTTTTATTTTTTAAGCACAAAAATTCAACCTTGCCTCCGGCGGGAGTAAATTTAAGGGCGTTTGACAATAAATTTTCAACAACTCTTCTTAAAAGGTTTTCATCGCCTTTAATAAAAATTTCACCCATATCTTCAAAAACCGATTTGAACGCTATTTTTTTCTCGTCATAAAGGATTTTAAATTTTTCCGTTATATCGGTTAAAAAATCTTCAAGTTTTATTTCCTCAAAATCAGGCTTAAGATTACCGGCTTCAATGCGCGATATGTCAAGAATATTCCGCAATAATTCAAAAAGGTGATTGCTTGAGCTCTTTATGTTTTCAATATACTCTGATTTTTTCTCCGGCTCGCAAGAATTTTCCAAAAGCTTAATATAGCCTTGCATGGTTAAAAGCGGAACGCGTATATCATGAGCCACCGAGTGAAAAAAGTCTTCCTTTATTTTTCCGATTTCTTGTTCCAAAGTAATATCGGTCATTATCATAAATATGCCGGGGTTTTCCGTCTTGGACTTCAATCGCTCAATATTCACCCTATAATATTTTTTTCCGGCTTTTGAGCCGGAATCGATGGCGATTATATCCGACTTTTTTTTCATTTCAATAATATCGCTTATTTTCAAACTCTTAAAGTCAGTCTTACCTTGATTGTCTTCAGCGTCATCTTCAATGTTCAGAATATTTTTGGCGATTTTATTTGCGTATAAAGGAATGCCGTTTGAATCGGCGAGAACAACTGCGTCCCGCATTAAACCCATTAATAAATCCACCTTGCGCTTTTCCTCTATTATCTTTTCCACCTGCATATTCTGATACTTGTTGACATCTTCCATCATGGCGTTAAAGGATTTCATAAGAGACGAAAATTCCGTAAAATCGGATTCTTCTTTAACGGGTATCCTGAAATTTTTAGCCGAAACTCTCTTAGCTCCCATCATAAGCTCTTTAACCGGATTAATAAGCTTTCTGCTGAAAAAAAGCGCGGAAAAATAAAACACCGTGGCGATGGCGAGCAAGAAAAATAAAATGAGCGAGGTTATAAGATTAATGCCGTAAAAAGCTTCCCCCTTTTTTCCAAGAGTTATAATGGCGGTGTTAAATTCCGGAATTTCACTGAAGGAGCCTATATACGCGAATTTATTTGACGGTATATAATCCGAACTTTTCTTTCCGCTTTCAAAAAGTTTTTTCAGCTCATTGGCGCCGATGACCGGAATTTTTTTATTAAAATTGAATAAATTCCCTTCAAAATCCGACATATATATCCTTCCGCTGTCTCCTATTCTTTGGCTTGAAAGATTAAGCAGCATATCCTTAAGGTTCAAAACGCCTATAAAATATTGCTCCGTTTCTCCAATCGGAGCCACAATGGCGCATATCGGCAAATCGTATATGATTTCAAAATTTCCTATCGCGTTTTTTTTTAGTTTTTTAGCGTTCAAAAAAACGGAATTCTCGGAAAAATCAAGAAACCCAAACCTCCTTTTCATTTCAGCGCTTGAAGATTTTATTGTTTCTCTGCCTTTGGCGTCCAGAATGCCGGCGAGAAGAAATTGCGGATTATCTTTTAAAAATTCATCAAGTTTTCTTTTGCCGCTTTCCGGCCGTATCTTTTTTTTTAAGGAAGTTATATCGGAAAGTTTTTTATCTATATCCTTAAAATCCCTTTTAACCATGGCGGACGCCATGGAGGATATATTTTCATGAAGCTTGAGTATATTGTTTTTAGCGACGGATTGATAATAAAATAAAAAAATGGCGGTCGGAATTATAGGAATCAGCCCTATACCGAAAACAATTGTTAAAAGACGATTAAAAAGACTCATAGACCCGCTTTCGCGCTTCCGCGCTTTTGCGCTTATTACTTTTTCACCCTTTTTTTAACAGCCTTAATCAATTTGGGAACAATATCGTGAACATCGCCCACAATGCCGTATTTGGCGACATTAAAAATAGGCGCGTTCGGATCTTTATTTATGGCGATTATTATATCGGAAGACTTCATTCCCACAATATGCTGAACCGCTCCGGATATGCCGCAGGCCACATAAAGCTTGGGGGACACCGTGGTTCCGCTTTGACCGACTTGGCGGCTCTTTTCTTTAAACCCCATGTCAACGGCGGCTCTTGACGCGCCCACCATGCCGTCCAATGAAAAAGCCAAATCTTCAAGAATTTTGAATTTATTAATATCTTTCATTCCTCTTCCGCCGGAAATTATGATATCGGAATTCTCTATTTTAGCCGATGCTTTATCATGAACAATCTTTCTTTCAATGACCTTGACTCTTTTGATATTTTTATTGATTTTAATATCTTCGTTAATCACTACCGCCACATTATCCGCAGACTCGCTTAATTTCATGACATTGGGCCTTACTGTCGCCATTTGAGGACGGGAATTGGGACTTAAAATATCCGCCATTATGTTTCCGCCAAAAGCGGGTCTTGATTGAAGAAGAAGTCCGTCTTTAATTGATAAGCCCGTGCAATCGGCCGTAAGTCCGACATAAATCGCGGTAGCGATTCTGGGCGCCAAATCTCTGCCCATAATGGTGGCGGGATAAAGACAAATACCCGGCTTATGCTTGTTTATTAAAGCGACTATCACCATTGAAAAAACATCGGTATTATACTCAGCAAGCTCTGAATTTTCCACCAAATAAACTTTATCGGCGCCATAGGCTCCGATTTCTTATTCATAATTGGAAGTGTTATCGGTTAAAACAACAGCGCAGCATTCTCCTTTTAAAGTATCGGCAAGCCTTCT
>DAOWGR010000174.1 GCA_030637365.1 Elusimicrobiota bacterium | reverse complement strand
GATTTTTAATAAAGCGATATTTAATAATCATAATTTTGGTTAATTGTCTTTTTCCATTATATTAAGTTTGGCAAGGTCTTTGGCGATTCAGCCTTTTTAAAAAACCGCAGCCGCCTCAGTGATTTAACAATTTCTTAATTCCTTGGCGCCGTATTGCACAATAGGTTTGTAGTAAGCGCGATAAAAAAAGTAAAATCACTTTAGAGTTTTTTTGCAAAAATGCCCGGTTTAAAGGAAAAATAATTATGGACATAGAAAGCAAATTGGCGGAAATAAAAAACACCATTGATATTTCAAGCGGCGCGAAAAAAGTGGATTTATTGATTAAAAATGCCAGAGTCGTAAATACTTTTTCGGGCGATATATATAAAACTCATGTCGCCGTGCATAAAGGAAAGGTTGTGGGTTTCGGCGATTATAGCGCCAAACAAATTATTGATATTAAAAACGCTTATTTGTCTCCCGGTTTTATAGACGGACATGTCCATATAGAAAGTTCCATGGTTAAAATTCCGGAATTTGCCAAAGCCGTTCTTTCCTGCGGAACAACCACGGTGGTTATAGACCCCCATGAAATAGCCAATGTTCTCGGTCTTGACGGCATAAAATATATGCTGGCTTCAAGCGTAAATTCCGTTTTAAGCGTGTTTGTAATGCTTCCTTCCTGCGTGCCGGCTACAAATCTTGAAACAGCCGGAGCCGAGCTTTCGGCTCATGATCTGTCGCTTCTTTTAAATGATGAACGGGTTTTGGGAATAGGCGAAATGATGAATTATCCCGGCGTTATAAATCAAGATGAAGAAGTGCTTAGGAAAATAGCGATAGCCAAAGATAAGGTTATAGACGGACATGCTCCTATGCTTAAAGGCAAGCAGCTTCACGCTTATATTTCCGCGGGAATAAAATCCGATCATGAATGCACCGATGTTGAAGAAGCGAAAGAAAAGCTCAGATCGGGCATGTATATAATGATAAGAGAAGGAACGGCGGCTAAAAACCTTAAAAATCTTCTGCCTTTGGTAAATTCCGAAAATTCCAGAAAATTTCTTCTTGTAACCGATGATAGGCATCTTAAAGACATCTTTGACGAGGGCCATATAGATTATTCGGTTAGAACCGCTATTCGTTTGGGCGTGGCGCCCATCAGAGCCATACAAATGGCTACGATTAATACGGCGGAATATTTCGGTTTAAAGGATTTTGGCGCCATTGCTCCGGGATATAACGCGGATTTTATCGTTTTTAAAGATCTTAAGAAACTTAAGATATCCAAAGTTTTTAAAAAGGGAAAACTGGTCGCTCAGAATGGCAGGATGGAGCATGGAATTATTCCCAAATACAAAGGCAAAACCAGAGGCACTTTAAATGTTAAATGGATTGAACATGAAGATTTCGCTCTTAAGGCGGAAGGTAAAAAAGCCAGAGTTATAAATATAATCCCCAATCAAATAGTAACAAAGCTTACGATTGAATCCGTTAAAAACGATAGCGGCTATGTTTCATCCGATATGGACAGGGATATTCTTAAAATCGCCGTGATAGAAAGGCATATGGCTTCAGGGAGAGTGGCCAAGGGGCTTGTGAAAGGTTTTGGCCTTAAGAAAGGGGCCATCGCTTCTTCCGTTTCTCATGATTCGCATAATATCGTGGTTATCGGAACTCATGACGGAGATATGTATACCGCCGCGGTGCAAGTTGTAAAAATGCAAGGCGGAATTGTGGCCGCTTTAAACGGCCAGGTTTTGGAAGAATTGCCTTTGCCTGTGGCGGGGCTTATGTCCGACAGAAGCGCCGAGTTTGTGCAGGAAAAACTTTTGAGGCTCAATGCCGCGGCCAAAAGCTTAGGCTCCAAGCTTGAAGATCCGTATATGGCCATGTCATTTTTAACGCTGCCGCCCATACCTGAATTAAGAATAACCGATAGAGGAATTATAGACGCGTTCAAATTCAAAGTCGTCCCTCTTTTCGTCAAATAATTTATGAAACTAAAAATATATATCGGGTTTATATTTGCATTTCTTGTTTTCGCTCAGCCGATGGAAATATTCGCGGCTGAAATTATCAGAGGGCCGTATATTGAAAACTTGAATGTTGACAGGGGCGTTTTGCGCTTTAGATTGGATAAATCCACCAACGCGTGGCTTACTTACGGGGCGTATCCGAATTGCAATAGATTTATGACGATATCCGCCGCGGCAATTGAGCAGAAATTTGGTTTATACGGACTTCTTTCCGATACCAAGCATTGTTATCGGATATTTCTTCCCAATGACGATAATACCGGAGTATATAAAGCGGCCGAGAACACTTTTAAAACTTTTAAGGGTCAAAATAAGCCTTATGTGGAATTTATCGCTTTTGGCGATTCGGGCTCGGTCACCGATGATCAATATCCGATTGCCGAACAAATGGAAAATTTTAATCCCGACTTTTTAATTCATACCGGCGATGTGGTTCAGGACGGTTTGGATTCGGATGCTGACGCGCAGTATTTTCTGCCATATAAAAATATTATAGCCAAGCATCCCGTATTTATTTCTCTCGGCAATCATGAATACGGCAAGTTTTATAAGGACTCCGGCGCTCTTAAATTTTTAAAGAAAAATTTTTCTTTGTTTCACAGTATGCCCATAAAGGGCAAAACTCCTCACTATTATTATTTTGACAATGGCAATGCCCGATTCATATCTTTGGATGTAAATTCCGTTTATGGCATAAAAACCGCTCCATCAATCGCCAAAGATTCAAAACAATATAAGTGGCTTAAATGGGTTCTCTCGCGTTCAAAAAAAGAATGGAATATTGTCTTTTTTCATGAGCCGATGTATTCAAACGGCTATCACGGTTCAAGCGAGGAATTGCGAGAAGTTTTGGAACCTTTATTCTTAAAATATAATGTTGATCTTGTTTTTCAGGGCCATGACCATAATTATGAAAGAACCCTGCCCGTTAAAAACGGAGAAGTTAATGAAGACGACGGCATTGTGTATGTAACCCTTGGCGGCGGCGGAGCCCCTTTGTATTTTAAAAGAACGAATTATGAATGGTCGGCTGAATTTATTCCCACATACCATTTCGCTTACATTATGATAAAGAAGAACAAACTCAGTATGAGCGTTTATGATAAAAGCGGGGATATAATAGACGAGCTGGAAATAAAAAAATAAGGTTTGTGTCGGCGTATTCTCCAAAGAAAAAAAAACAATGGGCCAAAAGACTCTGTTAAGTATGGGACTTTTGACCCTGTCTTGTTTTTAGAATTAGTAGTAGACTATTCTTGAAGACTTTTTAAGAATATGGCGATTTAAGAGGGGAAAAGATGAAACTCATAAAACAATTGTTATTTATATCCGTAATTACCGTTTTCTGTTTGGCATTGGAAGGGCAAACAGTGTTCGGAGGGGAACTTCTAAGTTATGACAGCTATTTCAAAACATTGACCGCGGAGGATGTTTTGAGCGATATTGGAATAGGAGCGGTCAAACCTGAAAGAATTGATGCCGCGGCTTCAAAAACTCGCAATGGAGAAGGCCAATATCTTAATTTCGCGATTGAGAAAGTATTTAACGGAGAATATAAAATCAGACAGAGAAACGATATTAATTTGAAAATAAAATCCCGTAACACATCTCCCAATAATGTCAAGTATGATGCGACGGGAAATGTTTTCGGACAAGAAATTGAGTTTATGGATCCGCTCATCATTGAAAAAGATGTTTTCGGCTCCCAACAAAATTTGTTTGTCAACGGAGCGGGAATGGATTTGAATTTTGAACGGAGGAGAGGTTTGGATAGAATGGATGTATCTCTCGCGACGAGCGGACTTAGCCCTGAAACAGCTGTTGTTCTTTTAGGTCTGGTTGAAGCTCTTCCCAGTTTGGATTTTTCCCGAGGTTCAATATCAGATAACGCGAAACTTGCGAATAAATCCGCAAAAGGCGATTGTTCATTTCGTTTGCGTAAAAGCGGAAGCAGGATTTATGCCGAGGGAGGAGGGGTAGACCTTACTATAGATTCGCGGCGAATCGGCATGGACGACACGGAATATGAAATAAAGGGTTCCGCTTTCGGCATGCAATTTGGTTTTAGGGATTTTATCATAAGAACGGATAAATCGTTTTTGGGAGACGGCGGTTATCTCGTGGAAGCTCCGGGTGTTGAACTTAAAATTCGGCGCAATAATTTCGCGGCTGAAGAACTCAGAATAAGGGGTTATGCCGGCAATTCCGTTGAAATGATATTGTTTATATTGAGTTTCAGCCAGTATGTTTTAGCGAATTAAAATTTGTTTTTTATAATCTTTAGTTGATTCGTAGTTTTGCTCCTATCTCGCATTTATGTTATAATGATTACGCGGGGTAGAGCAGCCTGGTAGCTCGCAAGGCCCATAACCTTGAGGTCGCAGGTTCGAATCCTGCCCCCGCAACCATAAAGCCTCGGATTTTTTCCGAGGCTTTTTGTTTTCTGATTGTTTTTTAGCGGGTTATGAGAGCAAGTTTACTGTCGGGGACGGGGTCTCTTAGCATAGGTCGCCCCTATGTTTCTCGCTTTCCTGTAAGTCCAAGTCAGCTCCGAACATCCCCGTTTAGCAAACTCGCTCTCACCCTCTTTCTCAATATTATTTAGAAATATGTCCCGCCCAAAATTCATGATACGCCTGAATTACCCTCAGCCTGTGTAGGGAAATTCTTGATAAAAGTTTTAGAACAAAATAGCGAGCTATGCTCGAGTAGTGACCGAATCCTGCCCCCGCAACCATAAAACCTCGGATTTTTTCCGAGGTTTTTTGTT
>DAOWGR010000048.1 GCA_030637365.1 Elusimicrobiota bacterium | reverse complement strand
TCTTTTTTTAAATCTCCACCGTTTTTAACCACCGAATTATCCGATGTTTTTCTAACCAAAGCATAGCCCTTTTTAATAGGAAAAAGCGGGCTTAAAGCATTCAGTTTTCCGATTTTAAATTTAAGATTATCCGAAATGTCCTTAATCTTATAATCCGCCGCGCGAATCATATCCTCGTTCAGACCGTCAAATCTCTGAATAACATCATTCACCATCATATCCGGGTTCTTAAAAACTCTATTGCCGGACAGCCTTAAAAATCTGCCTTTTAAATTTTCATAAAGAATTTTAAGGCTTTGAATAAGCCTTCTGTCCAATTGCACGAGATATTTTTTAAGCTCTTCTTTATTCTCAACCACAAGTTCGGCCGCGGCCGACGGCGTAGGCGCTCTTAAATCACTGACAAAATCCGCTATCGTAAAATCAGTCTCATGGCCCACGCAGGAAATGACGCATATATCGGACTCGGCTATGGCTCGCGCCACAATCTCCTCATTAAAAGCCCATAAATCTTCCATTGAGCCGCCGCCTCTTCCCATCAGTATAACATCAATGTCGGGAAAATTTTTATTAAGCGTTTTGATGGCTCCGACTATCTCTTCTTTGGCTCCCTCGCCCTGAACTTTCACCGGAGCTATTATGATATGCAGATTCGCATATCTCCTCTTTAAAATTGACAGCATATCTTTGATGGCCGCGCCGTGCAATGAAGTTACGAGAGCCAGTTTTTTAGGCAATTTCGGCAATGGCTTTTTTCTTGCCTCGTCAAATAATCCTTCTTGGCGCAATGTTTTCTTTAATTGCTCAAAAGCAAGCTGAAGCGGACCTATGTTTCCGGGAATAATTTCTTTAATGTTCAACTGGTATTTGCTTTGTTTGGCATAAGTCGTTACCAATGCCCTGACTTTGACAAGCAAGCCGTTTTCGGGTTTAAACCTCAAATAAGCCGCGTAGCCTCTATACATAACGCAAGAAATAACGGACGCGGAATCTTTAAGGTCAAAATAAACATGACCGAGCGAGGATATTTTAAAGCCCGATATCTCCCCTTCAATCCATATCTCGCCGATAGTCTCTTCAAGCAAATATTTTATGGTTTTATTAATTTCGCTTACGGTTAAAATCTTATTTTCAGGATTCATTTTTTAAGTTTTTTCATTCTCTCGGCAATAGTGGATTCAAAACCTTCCATTGAAGTGTTATAAAATTTTTTAAATTTAGGCATATATTCCTGGCGTATATAATGGCCTTTAAAATCATGAGGATACTTATATCCCCGGCCATGGCCGAATTCTTTCCCGTCTCCGGTCGCGTCTTTCAAATGAAGCGGCACTTCCCTTAACGGGCCGTTTTCAACTTCTTCCATAGCCAAATTTATCGCCATATACGAAGCGTTTGATTTTGGCGAAACCGCGACATAAATAGCCGCCTCAGCCAATGGAATTCTCGCTTCCGGCATGCCTAAAACATCAGCCGCGTAAAAAGCGCTTTGCGCCAGCATTAAAGCCATGGGGTTCGCCGTGCCCACATCTTCCGCCGCGCATATAAGTATGCGTCTCGCTATAAAGAGCGGATTTTCCCCCGCTTTAAGCATTTTTGCCAGCCAATAAACCGCGGCGTCGGGGTCCGAGCCGCGCATGGATTTAATGAAAGCTGAAGCATGGTCATAATGCTCATCCGAACTTTTGTCATATTTCAAAGACCTCTTCTGTATGGATTCTTTGGCAATATCCAAATTTATAACTTTTTTGCCTTTTTTATTGACAGAAGTGGTAATGGCCGCGAGCTCAAGCGCGTTTAAGAGCCTTCTCGCGTCTCCCGATGAATGATTTATAAAATATTTCCGCGCGTCTTTTTTTAATTCAATGCCAAAATTTTTAAGCCCCTCTTTTCTGTTTAAAGCGCCCGTTACTATTTTATCAAGCTCATCTTCGCTTAAAAGCTTAAATTCAAAAACAAGAAATCTTGATAAAAGAGCGGAATTAATATAGAAAAAAGGATTCTCGGTCGTAATGCCTATTAAAATTATTTCCCCTTTTTCAATTGAAGGAAGCAAAACATCCTGCTGAGTGCGGTTAAAATGATGTATCTCGTCCAATATTACAAGAATATTTCTATGCTCGGCTATGCGAGAATCTGAAAGCTTTTTGGCATATTCAAGAATTTTTTTAAGATCCGCGATGCCCGCAACAGCGGCATTCAGCTCAAAGATTTTGGATTTGGTTTTAGACGATATAAATTTCGCGAGCGCCGTTTTACCCGAGCCTGACGGTCCGTAAAAAACCGCGGAACTTATGCTGTCGGCGTCAATGGTCTTTCTTAATAATTTTCCGGGCCCGAGGATATGTTCTTGCCCCGCGAATTCTTCCATTTTCCGGGGAGACAAACGCGCCGCCAACGGCTGAACGAAAGAATTCTCAAATTCGCTTGATTCCGATTTCACAGCGCTTTTTTGAGTATTTTCTTTAAAAAAGGATTCCATCATAATAAATCATCATCCTTCGCAAAATAAAAGTCGCAAGCAACAAGTCCCCGGGCACAAGAATAATTACGGAGTTTTTTTACCGGCCCAGTTCAGTGATTTGGATTTGTCGCCCTATCGCCCAACCATATCAAAACAATTCTTTATCAAGCGTTCTTTGAAGCTTGCCTATCATGGCATCAATTTTTCTTTCATCCGCCTGCGTATTGGCATCCGTCTTCTGGCGCAAATTATAAAGCTCGCTCGCGTAATCCATGGCAACCAATACGGCCAATTTGGAAGTGTCAACCGTATCGGTTTTTTCTTCCAGATACTTCATTTTGTCTTCAACCTGATTGGCCAGAGTGCTTATCTCAATAGGAGTCAGTCCCTCAATGGCAATATTAAATTGCCTGCTCCGTATTTTAACACTGGTTTCGTTTTTATTCGCCATAATCCGTAAATAATTCATCCTGCCGGCTTGAAGCTTTTTCAATCTTAATGCATATCTTTGAAAGTTTCTTTTTAACCTTCTGACGCCAATCCTTAAATTCTCTTGTTTTAGCGGCTCCTTTATTTGTTTTATCCCGCTCTTTCTCAAGAGAATCGGACTGTTTTAGCAATAATTCATTCTCTTGCTCAAGTTTCTTAATAATCGAAACGGAGCTGTTTATAAGCTTTTCAAGTTCATGTATTTTCTCGCGCATATCTGTTCTTACCCTACCACCTGCTTTGGCGCTATAAGCGCCATTATAAAAATACGCTTCGCAAGCAGATGGTAAGATTAATTATAGTAAATACAACGGAAAGGAACATAAAAAAACCCCCACACATACACACCTCTGTTAGTGTTTTTTTAAACTCAACGACACTATGTATGTGTGGGGGTAATGATTCCAGTTTTTTTACGGCTGTGTTTCTCTTGTTAAATTCCGAGCTCCCGAACGGATATCTCTTACCTTCCACGAATATCTTCTGACATTGCTTGTAATATCCGAAGCCGTCCAGTGAGCATTATGACCTATAAGTCTGGGGTTCACAGAACGCACAGTCCGTTCAAGACTCATCGCGGAGCTTTCAATGCGAAACTGCGCGTCATTATAAATATCTCTCGCGTCCAATTCCATACTTACGCTTATTTTATTCAGCTTGTCCGATTTAACGGCGATATTCAGAAGATTTTGAATATCCATATAAATTCTCCTTGCGTCATCGGCATATCCGTTTGTGGTGGAGGAAAATCTCCTTAAACTATTTTCAAAAAAAGGATCCGGTCTGCCTGAACCGGCTATTCTTCTCGCGTCTCTCTCCAATCTGTCCATATCACTGTCAAGCCAAGTGGTATTATGTCTTAATCTGCGCAAGGTGTTTTTAACCCTTGTAAATTTATCAATAAGGTCCTGCCCGACTTTAATGCCGGCGGCTTCTTTAACAGATTCTTTTTGAGAAGCCGGCGCTGGCGCGATTTTCATCTCCGCCATTTTATCAATGCCAAGATTGCCAAAATCAAAGCCTCTTAAATTTTCCATGTCTCCGGCTTTAACCGGTCCCGCGAAACCAAATACAATTATTGCAGTTAAATAAACTTTTTTCATTTTTTCCCCTTAAGCCCGTGAAAAATCCTGTAAAAACACAAAGAACATAAACAGAGGGCGAAAAC
>DAOWGR010000009.1 GCA_030637365.1 Elusimicrobiota bacterium | reverse complement strand
GTTTAGAATTTGTTTAGGATTTAGAGTTTAGAATTTGTTTAGGATTTAGAGTTTAGAATTTGTTTAGGATTTAGAGTTTAGAATTTGTTTAGGATTTAGAGTTTAGAATTTGTTTAGGATTTAGAGTTTAGAATTTGATAATTATATGGATACCGCCGAAATATTAAAAAAAGTCCGTCAAATAGAAATAAAAACCGGAAGACTCGTAAGCGAAACTTTCGCCGGAGAATATCAAAGCGTCTTCAAAGGGCGCGGCATGGAATTCTCCGAAGTGCGGGAATATGTTCCCGGCGACGATATTCGCGACATAGATTGGAATGTAACGGCCAGATTTTCAAAACCGTTTATCAAAAAATATTCGGAAGAAAGAGAATTGACCGTTATGGTCCTTTGCGATATTTCAGGCTCGCAATTTTTCGGCTCACAGGCAAAATTTAAAAATGACGCCTCGGCCGAACTTGCCGCCACCTTCGCTTTCTCCGCCCTTAAAAACGGCGACAAAACCGGCCTTTTGCTGTTCACCGACCGAACCGAATTATATATTCCGCCAAGAAAAGGGAAAAACCATGTCTTAAGAATAATACGCGAACTGATAGCTTATAAGCCCCAAAGCAAAAAAACCGATATAGCCCATGCCATAGACGAAGCCAATAAGCTCTTAAAGAGGCGTTCCATAATAATCCTGATATCCGATTTCCTGGACGATAATTTTCAAAAATCGCTGAAACTGGCAAAAATGAAGCATGATATTATTCCCGTGGTGATATCGGATAAAATGGAAAAAGAGATAAAACCGGTCAATATTCTGGCTCAAATGGAAAATCTGGAAGATGACTCCTCAACATTTCTCGCGGATTTTTCAAACCCGAGTTTTCTAAAAGATTATTTCAATCTCAATAATAAACGCCGGAAGCAAACGGAAAAAATATTCTTGAAATCCGGCATTGATTTTATAAACATAGCCGCCGATGAAGAAGTTTACAAACCCGTTATGAAATTTTTCAAACGGAGAGAACACATAAAAGCGCGATGAACCGTTTAACAAAAATATTTCTCATATCTTTGCTTCTTTGCGTATCCTCAATCGCCTCCGCCCTGGAAAACGAAAAATCCGGGGCAATCAAGTATTCCATATCGCCGTCAACAGACCAAATAAAACTCGCCCGCCCCTTTAAACTGACTTTTGAAATAAATCAAAATTCATATTCCAAAAATTTAAAAATAGGAACCACAAATCAAAACACCGAGCCTTTTGAAATAATTTAAATTAAAGAGATAAGCCCCGAAACGCCGGAAGGCGAACCGAGCGCGAGCAAAAAATTTGAATTTACCATTATCCCTTTTGACATAGGCATAGCCACTTTTCCCGCTCTTTCATGGTCGCTTCAAAATGAAGAGGGGAAAATACTTAAACTTGAAAGCCCGGCCATTGCCGTTAATATCCTGCCCTATGTAAAAAAAGAAGACAAGGATGTGCGCGATATTTATCCGCCGTTCAAATTTTTTTCCCTATTAAAAGCGATTATGCTTTTTCTGATAGTCGCGGCCATTATAGCGGCGATTATTTTCACGGTAATGAAAAGGCGCGACCCCATTATTCAAAAGATTAAAGGACAAAAAAATAAAACGCCTTATCAAAAAGCGATGGCAAATATCAGAATTTTGACTGCGTCCAAATTATGGACACAGGGAAAACAAAAAAAATTCTATATCCGCCTTTCGGATATATTGAGGATTTACATCATGGATGAATTCTCCATCACCGCCCCTTTAATGACGACAAACACCCTTTTGAAAAAATTAAAAACAGAAAACAGCGATATTGAACTGCTGATAAAGGTAAAAGAGCTTCTGCAGTTTTCAGACCTTGTTAAATTCGCCAAATTAAAACCGTCGGACGAAGAAAGAGACCGCGGCCTTACGGCCTCAAAAGAAATCATATGCCGCTTTCACTCTTACAGAGAAGAAAAAGAAAACTTAAAGGCAAACGGATGATTTTTAAAAACTATCAATTTCTATATCTGATTCCCGTTGTTTTGGCCGCCGCGGCCCTCATAAAATTAATTCCGGCAATGGCCAAAAAAGCGTCTTTAAAGATATCTCTTAAGCTTCCTCAAACTGAAACTCTTAAAGCGCAATTATCCGTCATTATCGGCTATGGCGGCAGATTAACAGCCATTATTCTGATTATAATAGCGCTCGCGCGGCCGCAGGAAGTTTCCAAAAGCGATATCCCGCCGGCAAAAGGCGTGGATATAATTTTATGTCTGGACACCTCTTACAGCATGGCGGCTTTGGACTTTAACCCCAATAGGCTTGAAGCCGCTAAAAAAGCGGCCGTTGACTTTATAAAAAAACGCTCAAATGACAGGATAGGCATTGTGGTTTTCGGCGAAACAGCCGTCATGACTTGCCCGCTTACGCTTGATTATCCGGCCATAAGCGAATTTATAGACATGATATATCTGAATATGATTGACAATAAAGGCACCGCCATAGGCGACGGGATAATGACGGCCATAAATCACATAAAAGAAAGCGCGGCCAAAAGCAAAATTATCATTCTGCTGACCGACGGCAGATCAAACGCCGGCATAATATCCGACCCGGTTTATGCCGCCAAAATAGCCAAAACATTTGATATTAAAATCTATTCCATAGGCACGGCTTCAAAAGGAAAAGCCCAAATTCCGACAGGAAATCCCCTTAATCCGATCGGCTATATAAATGAAGATTTGGACGAAGCCACTTTAATGGAATTATCCGCCATAACGGACGGCAAATTTTTCAGGGCAAAGAACAGGAAGGAGTTGAAAGAAATATATTCTCTGATAGACTCCATGGAAAAAACGGAATTTGACATTAAAATATTTTCAAATTATAAGGATTTATATCCTTATTTTTTGTTCCCGGCTATAATGCTTTTACTCCTGGTTTTTTTGCTTGAGAAAACCTATTTTATGAGAATACCGTAAAAAAGGCGCTAAGCGCCTTTTTAGTCACAAGTCACAGGTCACAAGTTGTCTTTAAAAAGAGAAACAGCAATAAAACAGCGCGACTATAGGACGCTAAGACACTAACTGATTATGAATCTTTTCAAACATTCGGATATCCTGATATACTCGCTGGCGGCTTACGCTTTGATTCTTGTCGTTTTTTTTAAAAGCGAAACTTCAAAGAAAAATATCATTAAAAGAATACTGCCCGAACAAGCGTATAAACGGCTTACCGAAAACTCCGCCATTTTAAGAATAAAAATAAAAAACCGGCTTTTTCTGGCCGCCCTGTTTTTGGCTTTTATCTCAGCCGCCGGCCCGCAATGGGGCGTGGAGTTTGAAAGCGTGGGAGAGCTTAACGGCAATATCGTCATAACGGTTGACACTTCCATGTCCATGCTGGCCAAAGATTTAAAACCCAATAGAATGGAAAACGCCAAGCTTATGATAAAGAGCCTGATAAGCTCCTTTGACAATTATCGCGCCGGCATTGTGGCGTTCAGCGGAAACGCTTTCACTCAATGCCCGTTGACCACGGACAAAGACGCTTTTAATTATTTTGTTTCATCTCTGCATGTCGGCATGATAAAACAAAAAGGCACGGATTTGGCGACAGCGATTGAAAAATCGGTAAATATGCTGAAAGACAGAGGCGGAGAAAAAGCCGCCATTATAATAACCGACGGAGAGGATTTTTCCGAAAATATTAAAGACGCCGCCGAATACGCCGCTGAAAATCAAGTCCGCATTTTCACGGTCGGAATAGGGAGCGAAGACGGAGAATTGATACCTCTCACGGATGCCAAAGGAAATCCCGCCGGCTATAAAAAAGACGCGGCGGGAAAAACCGTAGTCACCCGCTTAAATGAAAAAATTTTAAAAGAAGTCTCGGCTCAAACTTCGGGAAAATATATCCGTTACAGCCAGGCGGAAGCGGTGGCCCATGAAATACTTAAAAGCGTCGGAACCTCCCGGCTTTCGGAAATTAAATTTTCAAGACGGGCCAGTTTTAAAAACAGATATCAATTTGTTTTATTTATCGTTTTCCTGCTTCTTTTGTTAGAATTTATACTGCCTGAATCCAAATCCTCCTTTAATATGGGGCCGGCAATTCAGTCAGTTTTAAAAAAAGGGCGAAAATATATTTTTTTAAACAAAGCAAAGACAAAATAAATAATGACAGTTGGAGAAATTTGTGTTAGAAATAAAAACTAAAAAAATCTTAATAATTCTAAGCGCGTTTTTATTTTCCATTATGGCGCAGACCTCCTCTTTTGCCGCGAGCGCGAACTCCCTGGCCAATAAAGGAAATTCCCATTACAAAAAAGAAGATTATCCCAAAGCTTATGAATATTATAAAAAAGCGGAAAAAATTTCCCCCGGCGACGCGAAAATAAAATTCAATACCGGCAATGCCTTTTATCGCCTAAAAAATTATGAAAAAGCGGCGGCTTCTTTTAAAGAAGCGGCCAAAGATAAAGAAATAAACGCGGAAAGCTTTTATAACGCGGGCAACGCGCATTTTAAAAACCAAGATTTCAAAGAGGCCGCCAAAAACTATAGGAAAGCGATACTCTTAAATCCGGAAGATGAAAACTTTAAACATAATCTTCAATTGGCTCTCAAAAAAATCCGCCGGCAAAAAAACACCTGTGATAAAAACCAAAAGAACAAAAAAGACAAACAAGACAAAAAGGATAAAGAAAAAAAGAGCAAACAAAAGCCCAAACCCGAAATATCCAAAGAACAGGCGGAAAGACTGCTTAAAATGATTAAAGAAAAAGAAAAATCTTCCATTAAGCCCGAAACAATGAATTTAAGAATGCGAAAAAAAGACGATAAAAAAAAGAAACCGCCAATAAAGGATTGGTAGTCAAACGGCTGGACGGCTTGGCAACTAGACAGCAAAAACAGTTGGGTGACAGACAACAGAAACAAAAACAATGAAAAAAATAAAAATATCCATTAACTGCCTCGCTGCCTCGCTGTCGCGCTGCTTGCCCTTCCGTAGCTTGTTGACGAAGGAGGGTCGCGCTATTGTTACGACTATTTTTTTGACTGTTTTGTTTAGTTTTCCTCTTTTGGCAAAAGCGGAAATGCAATTGTCCGCTTCCGTTGATAAAGAAACGGTGGCCATAAACGATACGGTAAAACTAACCATAACAATTCAATCTTCAAACAGAGTTAAAGATCCGGTAATTCCACAAATGAAAGATTTTAATGTTTATTCCTCCGGCCAAAGCCAAAATATAACTGTTATCAACGGCAGATTTTCATATTCGCTGAGTTTTTCATATGTGCTGACGCCAAAACTCCCGGGAAAGGCCCAAATTCCGTCCATAGTCATATTTGAAGGAAATAAAAAACGATTCACATCCCCGATAAATATTGAAGTGGTAAAACAAAACAGCGCGGCAGCGTGGCAGCGTGGCAGCAAAGCAGAAACAAAACAAACGGCTAAAGCTCCCAAAGCCCGCGCGCCCAAAACGGACAAATTGATATTTTTAACCGCCAAAACCGATAAAAAAAGCGCCTATGTCAATGAACAGATAAACTTAAGTTTAAAGTTTTATACCGCCCTGCCTTTAATCAGCAATCCTCAATATTCGGCTCCCAAACTTGAAGGCTTTATATCCGAAGATTTGCCTCCCATTGGAAACGGCCAAGTCAGTATAAAAGGCAGGCGCTACTATTATAATGAGATAAAAACGGCTCTTTTCGGCATAGATGAAGGAGCGGGCATTATAAATCCGGCCACCATAAACGCTCAAATTCAATCTCGCCCCGAAACGCTTTCAAACTCCGATTTTTTTCAGAGTTTTTTTTCAAGACGGCGCGGAGAAAACAAACAAGTTAAATCGCCGCGGCTTAAAATCAAACTCATGGCCTTGCCTCAAAAAGGAAAGCCCGCTTCATTTAACGGCGCGGTGGGAAATTATAAAATCTCGGCCACACTTGAAAGAACAAATGTAAAAGCGGGGGAAGCGGTAAATCTGCTCCTGACCATAAGCGGACAAGGCAATCTTAAGACCATCACCATGCCAGCTCTGCCCGAAATGTCCAATTTTAAAATATATGACACCGTAACCTCTCTCTCGGTAAACAAGACAAATGATATTATCGGCGGCAAAAAAGTTTTCACAACCATAATGATGCCGAGAATAAGCGGCGACTATAAAATAAAACCGATAAAATTCTCTTTCTTTAATCCCAAGACCAAAACCTATAAAGAAATAAAAACCAAGCCGCTGAACATAAAAGTCGCCAAAACCGAAGCCATGGCCTCAGCCACCGATTATTATCAAAGTTCAAACGGAGAATACTCCCAAATAAAAACAATTTCAAACGATATTCATTATATCCTGGAAAACAAAAAAACTCCCTTATCCCTTAAACTGGCTCGAAAAACAGCTTCCGCTCTCTGGCTTAATTTCACCTTTCTGTTAATTTTAACGGCCGCAGTTTCATTCGCTTATATCAACGGCTTAAGGCTTAAAAATCCGGCTCTGTTAAAAAGCAAAAAAGCTTATAAAAAATCTTTAAAAGCGATATCGGAGGCAGGCAATCTGGCGAAAGAGGGGAAATATTCAAATGCCGTTTCCCTGCTTCATACATCATTAAACGCCTATTTATCGGCAAAATTGCCGAATACCGCCAGAGCCCTGACGATAAAAAAGATTATCGCCGGCATAAAAGAAAACAATCCCGATATAAATCCGAAAGACGCCGAAGAATTAAAAACCTTATCGGATGAATTGGAAATGCTGCGTTTCGCTCCGTCATCATTGGATAACGAGAAAATTGACGCTCTCGCGCGAAAATATGAAAAAACGCTGAAATTTTTTGAGAAGGAATTGAAATAATGGGAAATAGATTAGCGCGACAGCGCGGCAGCACGGCAGCGCGGTAACGTGACGGCAAACAGCTTTTTTACCGCAAAACTTTTAAATCCGGTTATAATAAACTGTTTTTGGCTTTTTTTATTTTCGCGTTATTGCCCGTTTACGCGCACTGCGCGAGCAAATCGGCGAATACACCCGCCGACGCCGAAGCTTCCTCCTTCTCCAAGGCTACACAGGACAAGACGGCGGACATGCCCGCCGTCGCCGCGCCGGCTAAGGCGGACAAGCTTTATAAAGACGAGAAATTTGACAGGGCCTTTAAGATTTACAAGCGTAAAAACATTGCCGAGCCCGATAATCCTTATACCCTGCACAATATGGGCAATTGCCAATTTAGAATGAATAATTACGGCCTTTCCGTTCTTTATTACGCGAAAGCTTTTAATCTGCTCCCGAGAAACGCCGATATACGGCATAATTTAAAATTCGCGATGAATCAAACGGGGCAAAAATTAATTCAAGACGGAACGCCCGTACTATTGCATAAACTGTTTTATTTTTTCGCGCTCAGCGAATTGAAGGCCATGACTTATATTGTTTTTTGGATTCTGTGCCTGTTATTGTCGGTTGCCGTCCTGAAAAGAGATATAAGAACCAAAATATGGCCGCCTTTCATTTATTTAATCGCCGTCTTCGCCGTATTTTTTATCTGGGGCGCGACGCGCGCCGATTCCCGTTTTGAAAATGCCGCCGTAATTATGGAATCGGACACTCCCATTTTAAGCGGTCCGGGCAAAAATTTTAAAACCTACGCCTCCCTGCCAGCCGGCAGAATAGTTAAAATATCCGATATTCCCGGCAGCGCGTATATTCAAATAGGCCTGCCCGAAGAGGGCCTGCAAGGCTGGGTGGAAAAAACAGCCTTCAAAAAAATATGAAGCTCGCCCAGCCTAAAAAGGCTGGGATTTACCGAGCGGAATCCTTCCGAAGCCTCGCTAACAATCCTGCGTCATTTTCTTTGGCGAAGGAGAATAAACAACCGAAAAAGTAAAACCTTTTAAAAAAGAAAACCAAAAAAAAGAAAAATCATTAAAAAATTTATTAAAGGAGAGATTGCGGCAAAGTTTCGCGCTCACTCCTTACGGGTTTTATTTGATAGTGGCTTTCGGACTTCCGTCAGCTCCGGAACTCGGGCAAAAGACATTGCTTTTACCCTCAAACATCCTCGCTGTCCCTGAGGGATACACTTCAGTCCTTAGCCAAAAACCCAATGTCGTTCGCCGCAAAATCTTTGCCACAATTTTTTTATTTTAGAGAGGATGTCCGCGCCCTGCCTTGCTGTTGCTTGTGACATGAGACATGTAACTTGTTACTTGATTTACCCGCCCGGACACATGGGGAATCGGTTAAAATGGCGTTCATATGAACATTGTGATATAATATGATTCAGTTGGAAAACAACACTTTTGTTTAAATTTCAAGGAGGATGACATGAGCATATTTAAAAATTTGATGCATTTGGGATTGGGAACATTCGCCATTACCAAAGAAAAAGCCGAAATCATGGCCAATGAGTTGATAAAAAAAGGGGAAATCAGCAAGAACGAAGGACAAAAATTAATCAATGACTTGCTGAAAAAAGGCCAAAAAAACAAAAAAGAACTTGAAGGCCACATTGAAAAAACCCTTAAATCCGCTCTTGGTAAACTGAATATTCCGACAAAAAAAGAGCTCACCGAACTTAAAGCCGAAATTAAAGCCTTGAAAAAAAAGCTGGGCAAATAAGCATTATCATCGGCTTTGCCAAGGCATTTTAAGTGATTACACAAGATATTACCAGAAAATTCCGCGATATTCAAAGACTGCGGCGCATCCTGAGTCTTTTGACCAAATACGGCTTTGATTATATCATTGAGCGTTTGGACATAGACAAGAACCTTATCGGCAGAAAGATTATCAAAATCACAAATGCCAACAGTCCTGACTTGGCCAATCTGTCAACACCCGAGCGAGTCCGCAAAATGTTGGAAGAATTGGGCCCCACCTTTATCAAATTCGGACAAATTTTAAGCGTGCGCCCCGATTTGATTCCGATTGAATTTTGCGACGCGTTTGAGAAACTGCAAAATGAAGTTCCCGCCTTTGACTATGAAAAAGCCAAAGAAACCATTGAAACCGAATTAAAAGAACCCCTGGATAAATTATTTTCCGATTTTGGAGTTAAACCCGTAGCCGCGGCCTCGCTTTCACAAGTTCATTTTGCCGAATTAAAAACAGGCGAAAAAGTCGCAGTGAAAATTCAGCGGCCAGGAATCACCAAAGTCTTGACGGCGGATTTGGATATTTTGCGCATATTGGCCCAACTGGCGGAAGATCATTTTGAGAACAGCAAACTTTACAATCCGGTTGAAATCGTAAATGAATTTACAAAAACAATAATGAAAGAATTGGATTTCACCGTTGAAGCGAAAAATATCGAAAAATTCGGAAGAAATTTTCAAGACGATGATTCCGTGTACATCATGAAAGTTTTCAATCATCTGTCCACAAAAAAAATATTAACGATGGAAAGGCTGGACGGAATAAAAATAAATAAATTCAAAGAAATTGAGCGCCCCGATTGCCCGGACAAAAAACAAATAGCGATTAACGGCGCCAATATTATTTTTAAACAGGTTTTTACGCACGGCTTCTTCCACGCCGATCCGCATCCGGGAAATATTTTTATTTTAAAGAACGGGCAAATCGCCTTTTTGGATTATGGCATGGCGGGACGCATTAATCAAAAAATGCGGCAATGCCTGTCGGATATTTTAATCGGCGTTATTAACCGCGACGCCCGAGAACTTGTTGAAGCGTTTATTTCAATGAACACGATTACAAAAAACACCGATATCAATAAACTGGAAACGGATCTGATTGATTTCACGGATAATTACTATGATGTCCCGTTAAAAGACTTAAAGATGCAAACTGTCTTCCCCGATATAATCAATATAATATCCGAAAATCACATCAATATTCCTTCCGACTTCTTCCTTTTAAGCAAAGTCTTGATAACCATTGAAGGCATAGGCAAAAAATTAAGCCCCGATTTTAACGCGGTTCTTCAAACCCGGCCTTTTGTGGAAGATTTGTTAAAAGAAAGATACAGCGCGACATCTTTGGTAAAAGCGATAAAAAATTTCTTAAAAAATTTATATTTATCCGCGAATTTGTTTCCCAAAAATTTTACGATAATTTTGGAAAAAATCAAAAAAGGAACACTGAGAATAGAATTTGAGCATAAAGGACTGGAAAATTTAATCCACATGCTTGACAGGGTCAGCAATAGAATTTCTTTCAGCATAGTTATCGCGGCTTTAATCGTCGGGTCATCCATCATAATGCGCGCCGATAAAGGCCCGACATTGGGCATAATCGGCTTTACAACGGCGGGAATAATGGGCTTATGGCTGGCCATAGCAATATTGCGTTCAGGAAAAATGTAAAAATCATTTAAAAACCAATTCCGTCATACCACCAAAAAAATAATCCTGACGGCTTTTATTCAATTAGCGGCTATTTGGACATAATATTGTTTATGGCTAAGACTAAAAATAT
>DAOWGR010000147.1 GCA_030637365.1 Elusimicrobiota bacterium | reverse complement strand
GGAGGGCTTTAGTGGAGGGAAAGTTTAAAGCAATCACTAACAATCCTCTTTTTTTTTGTGGCCGCTCTTTATCACTGTCGCACTGCTGCGCTGATTATTGTTGTCTGGGATCCAATATATCTCTAAACGCGTCGCCTATAAGATTCCAGCTTAAAACAAATAGAAATATGGCGGCTCCCGGGATAAGAAGCGTATGCCAATAAGCGAAAGGATTTGAGCTTGTGCCGAGTATCCAGTTTCTTGACATGGCGATGAGTTGTCCCCAGTCGGCATAACCCGCCGGCGAGCCGAGTCCCAAAAAGCTTAAAGCCGCCGCGGTAAGCACAATACTGCCTATATCAAGACTGGCCACGATTATAACGGGATATATTGAATTGGGCAGAATATGTTTGATGAAAATCCAAAAATCTCCCGCGCCCATGGTTTTGGAAGCCGCGACAAAATCAAAATTTTTAACGGTTAAAACATCGCCTCTGAGCAGCCTCGCGTAACCCGGCCATGAAACGGCCGCTATCGCTATTATCACTTTTTCTATCCCCGGCCCGAGCATGGCCACAATGACCACCGCCAGAACAATACCCGGAAAAGACAGTATTATATCCGTAAAGCGCATGATTATCTCATCAGTCCAGCCTCCGTAAAATCCGGACAGTCCCCCCATTATTATGCCGAGCAGCAATGAGACAAAAACCACCGTTATGCCGATTTTAAACGCCGTTCTTGTTCCCCAAACTATGGCGTAAAATAAATCATATTGCTGTTCGGTTGTGCCGAAAATATGTTCTTTTGACGGCGGCGCCGGTTCGGGAGAATATCCGGACTGCGGAATAAGATATGAATCCGACGAAGTGGGCGGCGATATTACGGGAGCGAAGACGGCGAGAAAAACAAAGGAAAGCAAAAGCGCCACTCCTATAACGGAAGTTTTATTTTTCCTGAATCTTTTAAAAGTTCTCGATTTTTTTAATTTTTCAAAATTCATAAATTAGTGTCTTAGAGTCTCAGAGTCTTAGTGTCGGGGAGTCAAAGAGTCTTAGCGTCTAAAATCACCTTATTTCCATATTTGCGCAGTTTTTGTTTTTTTCTGTCCGTATCATCGTATCAACTTATTTCCGTATCTACGCTGTTATTTTTTTCTTACTTCTTTCCATATCTTATTCTCGGGTCCACCACCGCGTATAAAATATCCGAGATTGTATTTCCCACGACGAAAAGCGCCGCCGTCATTAATGAAAATCCCATTACTCCGGCCAAATCAAGCTGCTGCGCCGCTTTTACTCCCCAGCGCCCGATGCCGGGAAAATCAAAAACGGTTTCGGTTATTACCACTCCGCTGAGAAGCCGTATAAATTGCAGGCTTATAAGCGTGATTACCGGAATAAGAGCGTTTCTTTTGGCATGTGTGTTTATGATGTAACTTTTTTTAAGCCCTTTGGATTTGGCGGTGCGAATATAATCCTTGTTTAATTCTTCAAGCATGGATGTTCTTGTAATCCTAATCAGCAGCGCTATGCTTCCAAAGCATAAAACCGAGGCCGGCAAAACCAAATGTTTTAAAGCGTCTAAGAATACGCCGAATTCTCCATTGAGAAGAGAATCAATGGTAAGTATGCCCGTCCAATTTGTGAATTGCCCCGCGTTTATAATTATATCCGAGCTTAAGGAATACCTGCCGGGAGGAAATATGCCCAGCCAGCCGTAGAACACCATTAACATTATGAGGCCGAATACGAAGGTTGGCAGAGAATAACCCGTAATGGCGGCAAAACGCGTAAAGTGATCCGTGAATTTATCGCGATTTACGGCCGAAATCGCGCCCGCCCATAAGCCGATAAAAAAAATCGGTATTATCGCGAAAATAGTCAGTTCAAGAGTGGCCGGCAGGCAGGTTTTTATCGCGTCTTTTACGGTCATATTGGCGCTTTGAGAATAACCAAGCTCGCCCTTCAAGACTTTTTTCAGCCATATTGCATATTGGCTTAATATCGGAGCGTCCAGTTTATGCGTTTTTATTATTTCTTTTAAAGCGTCGGGCGTAAGTTCTTTTTGGCTTTGAACATAAAGCGACGCCCGCATTTCAGACGGCAGTATATTTGTTAATGAGAATAAAAGAAAAGTAACGCCCAAGGCGACTATGGGAAGCATTAAAATTCTTTTGGTTAAAAAATCAATCATAATTCAGTTCAACAGCGATACAGTGCGGCAGTTTGGCAGCTAACAATCAAACAATTTTTCGCTATTTTATATTTTTCATTCTATATTCTTCGCGCCTCTTGTGGTTGCCGGTACTCTGCTCCTCATAATCTTTAATCCATAATTCATAACTGACACTTAATTTTTTTTCACGCTTTTTACTCTTTCTGCCACACTGTTGCCTGTTGCTCTGCCGCGCTGCTTTACAATTTGCTTATTACCTTTAACGCGACAATCGCCGAATTGAAAAATTCTTTAAGCAGAAGATATTCTTTGAGGCTGTGCACTTCTTTCATGCCCGTGGGAAGAATGGGCGTTTTAATTTTATGCTTATAGAAAATATTCGCGTCTGTGCCGCCCCCTGAAGATATGGGCCGCATTTTCATACCCATTTCATTCATTGCCTTGTCTATTAATTTTAATACCGTATCGGAAGAATTAATATTCAAATTATAGAATTCCCTGCGCGCGTGAAATTTAAATTTCGCTTTGGTTTTTTTTGCCGCTTTTTCTATTGTCATCAACATGTGTTTTGTTTGGCGCTCAAGTTTGGATATCTTGTGGCTTCTGGCTTCTCCCGTCATTTTAACCAGAGGAGTTATTACATTGGTGGCGTTGCCGCCGTTTATCATTCCTATATTTGCCGTTGTTTCAAAATCTATCTTTCCGAGTTTCATGTTTGATATCGCGTCCGCCGCCACTCTTATGGCCGATATTCCGGCGCCCGGCGACGCTCCCGCGTGAGCGGCTATGCCGTGTATTTCAATATCCATTATATTTGCCGCCGGAGCATTGGCGGTAACCTGATTTAAAGCTCTTTCACTGTCAAAAATTATGCCGTATTTGGCTTTAAGTTTTGAATAATCCAAAAATTTCGCCCCCAATAATCCGATTTCCTCGCTGACGGTAAGGACCACTTCAATCGGAGGATGAGGCAGTTTGTTTTCTTTTAAAATCTGAATTATTTCCAATATAATCGCTATGCCGCTTTTGCAATCGGCGCCCAATATTGTTGTGCCGTCGGAAATTATTCTATCGGATTTTAAAATCGGCCGTATATTTTCGCCCGGTCCGACCGTGTCCATATGCGCCGACAGGATAAAAGATTTTCCCGCCCGCGTTCCTTTAAATTTGGCTATAAGATTGCCCGTATTACCCCCCGTTTTTTTGCCCGCGTTATCAAATGAAACTTTCGCCCCCATTTTCCGCAGAATATTTTTAAGGTATAGAGAAACATCTTTTTCTTTGCCGGAAAGAGAATCTATTTTAACAAGCTCCATAAAATTTTTTATCATTCTTTTTTTATTGATTTTCATTGTTGCCTCCGCATTGGTGTTTTAAATCTTTCTCGCGCGAAAAAAGAGCGCATTTAACATAATGCCCTTTTTTCACTTCGCGCAAATTGTTTTCGCTCAAGCAAAAGTTTCGATCATATAACGGGCATCGTTCTGAAAAGGCGCAGTTCGGCGACGCGTTCAAATCGTTTTGCGTGATTTGAATATCGGCGTTTTTATTATCGGGATTCGCGTCAGGCACGGAATTAAGC
>DAOWGR010000024.1 GCA_030637365.1 Elusimicrobiota bacterium | reverse complement strand
TTATGAAGCATAGCTTCCAATATTGGTCGTTCGCATAGCTACCGACACTTTATGAAGCATAGCTTCCAATATTGGTCGTTCGCATAGCTACCGACACTTTATGAAGCATAGCTTCCAATATTGTACTTTTTATGAAACTTCCATGCTTTTAAATTCTTTTATTTTACTGTCCGTGGACCGAGTATTAACGGGTTTAACGCGCTTAATGACGGGCTTAAATTCTTTTGCTCCGAATATATCCACATACCATTTTTCAAAACCCATGCATCTCTTATCATAAACACATTTCGCGCAGCTTTTATTTTTCGTCCTTAATTCTTCCTTCATCTGATAAATTCTTTCCGTATAGCCTTCAAGATGATACATCGGTTCGTCTTTTAAATCGGCATCCGGCCTTTCCCATTCGGTCATAAGATGAGTCGCCCGGGGCAAATTGCACGGACAGAAATTAATAAGTATGGCATTTTCCACTTTTGCTTTTGATTTTTCCAAAACATCCAGCATTTTTCTTAAATAAGGCTCGGCTTGCGAAACACTCACTTTAAGCGTTTGAGCGTTATCTTTCATCATGCCCGTATAATGAGGAAAAATAATATTAAAATCCTCTATTTTAAATTTCTCCGTTATAAGCTCGGTGAATTTATGAATGGTTTTATAGTTAAACTTATTCAGCGTATAATTAATGGTTATTTCGGCTCCCAATTCCCTGATATTTTCAAAGGCTTTAATGATTTTCGCGTAAGCGCCAGGCACCCCCACCAAACCGTCATGTATTTTGGCGGTATAACCGTGAAGCGATATTTTAAATAAATTGGCTCCCGCGTCAATCAGAGTTTTTGTATAACCATAATCTGAAAGCTTTAAAGCGTTGCTCATAACTTGTATATAAGGATAATCAACTTTCTTGGCGAACGCTATTATTTTGGGCAAGTCCGGATGAAGCGTTATTTCACCGCCGATAAAATACGCCACCTGCGCGCCCCTCTTTCTTCCGTCATAAAGCGCTTTCGCCGCTTCTTTAAAAGGCATTCTATAAGACGACTCGGTCGTCTCCATATCGGGCTGATAACAAAAAGAACATCTCGCATTACAATCACTGTTCAAGATGATCTCACAATTTTTCGCTTTATATCGCATTTTTTTAATTAATGTTCAAAAAACTTATCTCAACGCCTTTTAGCAAACCTGTAATCAATAACCGATGCTGTGACTTGCAGCCGATGTCTCAAAAAGCGTCTGTCACCTTTTGATAACGGTAGTGCCGGCTTTCCCTTTAAGAGTTTCTTCAAATAAATCGGTTTTTGTTATATAAGCGATATTGCCGCCAAAACGCAAAAACTCTATAATCGCTTTTATTTTCGGCCCCATACTGCCGGACGGAAAAGGACAGGGCTCGGAGAAATAAATTTTTTCAAGCTCAGACAAATTTAATTTCCGTAAATCCGCTTGATCGGGCTTTTGATAATTTAATTTGGCTCCGTCCTCGCCGGTAAATATCGTAAGTGAAATTTCAATTTCCTCACCCCGCGCCTTCGCCTTTTCCAAAAGCAATTTACCCAATAACGCGGAGGCAAGATCTTTATCTATAACGGCCTCAACGCCTTTAAGCAATCTTACATCGTCTTGAGACTGATAACTAATGCCGTAATTGGCATTATAAATTCCGCTTTCCCGTTTTATTTCAATTACGGGAACACCGCCGCCGCCGACACAAATGGGAATAATGCCGGCCTCTATGTTTTTTTCAATAATATCTATTTCAATAATGGTCTTTGGAACGGGAGAAGGCACAACTCTGCGCCAAATTTCATTTCCTTCTTCGTCTCTCTTATATAATTTGACATTCCAGCAATTCTGTTCTTTTCTTCTGGCAGCCTCATCTTTGGTATACGAGGGACCTATAAACTTTGAAGGATTTCTAAAATCGGGATCATCGTCATCCACCAAAACCTGAGTAACCGTTTCAGCCGCTATTTTATTAATGCCCTTTAATTTAAGCTCATTTGTCAAAAGCTGCGCCATCATATAACCCATGGCGCCCTGAGTATCCGCCCCGCATACATCAAGCGGCAATGACGCTAAAATAGGCCTTGAATATTCCGCCCTCAAAAGAACATTGCCGACTTGCGGACCGTTGCCGTGAGTAATGATATAAGTATCTTGGGGATGCGTTTTCATTATATCAGCCACAAATTCACAGGTTTTTTTTGTTCTCCGCCATTGCATCGCTATATCCGGATTGATAGTTTTACCGGTTTTTTCATCTTTAAGCCCGGCCGGAGAAACTTCATTTCCGCCAAAGGCGAATATTCTAATTCTCTTCATTTTTAATTTCCTTTATTAACAGCAGTTTAAGACTAAGATTAAGGTCAAGAAAAAACTTATTTTGTAATCTCAAAACATTCATTTCTTTTTTTCTCGCTGATTCCGACTTCTTGCTTCTAATCTTTATTTTTTGTTCTCTCAACTCTAAACTTTCAACTCTATAAACGCTGTTATCTGCCACACTGTATCACTGCCGCGCTTTTTTATGGTCTTCCGCCCATTGTAAGAGCGAGTATTGATTTTACGGTATGAAGCCTGTTTTCCGCCTGATCAAAAACAATGCTCTGCGGACCGTCAATTACCGCGTTTTCAACTTCAGCCCCCCTGTCCGCCGGAAGCGGATGCATATACACGGATCTTTTATCGGCAAGCTTCATTCTTTTTTCGGTGCAAACCCACGATTTGTATTGATTCAAATATTCCATTCCCTTTTCCATTCTTTCCTTCTCCGGAATTTTTTGTTCGTCAAGAAACTGATGGCAGCCCCATGACTTTGGATAAACCACGATAGCGTCTTTGAAAGCCTCATCCATATCATTGACGATTTCAAATTTTGATCCCGATTCCTTGGCATAATTTTCGGCGGCCGCTATGGTTTTGGGCATAAGCTTAAATTCTTTCGGATGAGCGAGCACAACATCCATTCCGAACCTCGGCATCAAGGTTACCAAACCTTGAGGAACGGAAAGAGGGCGCGCGTAAGCCGGAGCGTAAGTCCATGAAATAACGAATTTCATCCCCTTAAGATTTGTTCCGAATTTTTCTCTTATAGTCATTAAATCGGCTATGGTTTGACAAGGATGGTCAACATCGCACTGAAGATTGGAAACGGGTATGTCCGCTTCTTTGGCCACTTCCCTTATGTATTTGTTCCCGACACCGTAAAAACAATTTCTTATGGCTATGCCGTGACCGTATCTTGAAAGCACTTTGCCCGTGTCCTTGGGCGTTTCACCGTGAGATATCTGCATTTTATCGGGAGTCAAATCATGCGCGTGTCCGCCAAGCTGAGTCATGGCGGCTTCAGTGGAGTTTCTGGTTCTTGTGGATTGTTCAAAAAACATCATAAATAAAGTTTTGTCCTGAAGAATTCTGTGCGCTTCACCAAGCGAAAACTTCATTTTGAGATATTTGGCGACATCTAAAACGGTTTCAAGCTCTTCACGGCTCCAATTAACGGTTTCTATCCAATCTTTGCCTCTTAACATGGTTTTCATGACTTTCCTCCTAAAACTTTCCGGCGCGCCCCGCGCCTTTGCCCGGCATATACTCCGTATAAAAAAACTGACGGCTATAAACTAAATATACTAAAAATCGGGTAAATTGTCATCTTTAATAGAGCGCAATGAAAAACACTCCATTCAAAGCATGTTTTTAATTCATTTCTTGACCGCGAATTCTAAACGGCTCCTTACAGAAACTTTCCTATGCTCGCGTAAAAAACGGCCGCTTTCAGCAAATGACTTACAGGCATATTCTCATTAACCGTATGCGCGTAAATTTCATTTGACGGGCCGAACCCTATTGACGGTATTTTCAAGCGCCCCGCGCTGGCAACGCCATTGGTGGAAAACACCCATTTATCCACAAGCGGTTTCTTTCCCAAAGCGATTTGACCGGCGCGTTCCGCCGCCCGCACAAGCTTATGATGCGCCGGCAAAACCCATGTGGGAAAATATTTCTCCTGCCCCACCTTTAATCCCTTCCATGAAACGGCTTCATATTGAAGAACTTCAACTTTAGCCTTGAATTTTTTAACCGCCGCAAGCCGTTTAATCTCAGCCACTGAAGTCTTAAGCGTCTCCCCGGCGCTAAGCCTCCGGTCCAAATAAACGGAACATTCATCGGGAATGGCATTTAACGAAGGTGTCTTGCATTCTATGGAAGTCACGGCCACGGTTCCTTTGCCCAAAAATTTATCTTTTTTCAGTTTCTTATTAAGCGCGGTTATCTCTTGCGCTATCGCGGTCATCTTTATCACCGCGTTATCGCCGCGCTCGGGAGCGGAAGCGTGGCAGGATTTGCCTTTAACAATGACCTTCATTTCCATTCTGCCTCTATGCCCCCTATAAACGGCAAGATTTGTCGGCTCGGTTAAAATTACAAAATCCGGTTTAAGCTTTTCTTTATTGATTATATGAAGCAATGGAAGACCATCGCAATCTTCCTCCTGGCACGAGCCCACTATCATCAAAGTAAAATCATTGTAAAGCTTGAGTTCCTTTATGATTTTTCCGGCGTAAACCATGGAAGCCATTGACAATTTTTGGTCGGTGGCGCCCCTGCCGTAAATAACTCCGTTTTTCAGAATTCCGGCGAACGGATCTATTTTCCAAGCCGATTTATCGCCCACTCCGACCGTATCCATATGAGCGTCCATCATTATTTTTTTCTTGCCCTTGCCTATGAATCCTATAACATTGCCCATTTTATCTATCTTGGCTTTATCAAAACCGACTTTTTTCATTTCTTTTAATATTCTTTTGGCGACAGGGCCTTCTTTCATTGAAAAACTTGAAATCCTCACCAAGTCCCTGGCAAAATTGACTATATTTTTTTCTTGCTTTTTTACGGCATCGTTTATTTTTTTAGCGTCAATCACGGCATCCTCCCGAATATAATAATTCTATCAAATAAATATAATTCCGATTTAAAATAGTTCTGAATTAAAAAATATCGCGCGAACTGTCGGTTTAAAGAGATTTCAAATAAGCCCCGAGAGCGTCGCAAAAGATATCAATATCGCGCTTTGAGCTGTAAATAAAAAATGATAATCGGACCGTTGATTTTACGCCCGAATTTAAAACGGCCAAATCCGCGCAATGCCGCCCGCATCTTACCGCCACAAAATATTCGGACGAATACTCCTGCAGAAAAATATTAAAATCAATAACTGAAAATCGCGGATTTTCACAAACAAAAGATATTATGCTGCCTTCGCTCAATTCTTTGCCATTGCCCATGATTTTTATTTCTTTAAAAGACGAAAGCTTTAAGCGGGCGTATTCAACTATTTTCCGAATATGCGCCCGAATATTTTTATAACCTATCTTATGCAATAATTCAAAGGATTTTTTAAGCGCAACCGCCCCCGAATAATTTTGAATGCCCGCCTCATAAGCCGCGTTGCTCTTGAAAAAATCAACTTTATACAAACCGTTTTCGCGAATTATTTTTTTAACGGTTCCGCCTCCCAATTTTGAAGGCTTTAAAAATCCAAAAAGGTTTTTTTTAACATATAAAACGCCGGTGCCGAAAGGCGCGCCCATTTTATGCCCGGAAAAAGCGAGCATATCCGCGTTTAAATCGCCGACATTTTCTTTATGAGTGGGAATATACTGAGCGGCGTCAATAAAAACTTTAGCCTTTTTTTTATGAGCCGCGCTTATGAATTTTTTAATATCCACGGCGCCGCCGAAAATATTGGACGCGCGGGTCACGCAAACAAGCGCCGTTTTAAAAGTTAGCATCTTTTTATAAGCGCTAAAATCCGGCTTAAAATCTTTAAGCGGAATAATTTTAAGCTTTATTTTCCCCCGCTTGCTTAAACGATAAAAAGGAAGAAAAACGCTGTTATGCTCCAAAGGAGAAAGAATAACTTCATCGCCCTTTTTAAAAGGGAAGCTCATGGCGACAAGATTGGCCCCTTCGGTCGTTCCGCTTGTAAAAACTATTTCTTCGGGGCTTTTGGCCCCGATAAACCCGGCAATGGCTTTTCGCGCCGAGTAAAATTCGGTTTCCACTTCGCGGCTAAGCAAATGAACCGACCTATTGCCGGCGCAAGCGCCCAATTTGAGCAAAAAATCTCTCTGCTCATTGGCCGCCGATTTCATTTTTAAAGCCGTACAAGCGCTATCAAGATATACTATCGCTTTTTTTGAAATCTTGTCGCTTATCGCGGGAAATTCTTTTTTTAAAGGCAGAATATTTTTTTTGCCCGCCATTACAGGTCTCCGTATATTTTGAGATAATCTTTTCTCGGTCCTGAGCAAATATTAACATATTTGCATTTTAAACATCTTTGTATATGAGTCTTTTCTTTCCTGTGCAAACCGCCTTTATTCAAGACAATTTTTCCAATATCAACATTTAAACGATAATAAGCTCCCAGCATACAAAGCGGAATATGATCAATTTCACATTTGATTTTATTCCGCTCGCAAAGCGAAGCCGCCTTAATGATGTATTTTGACGCGGTCAAATATTTCGGGACGATTTTTTTTGTCAAAGCTTTTCCCATAGCCTTGACAAAACTGAACTGCAGCCATTTAACGCCGGGAAACTTCTTAAGCGCAAATTCCACGAATTCGGGCGCTTGCCGATAATTCAACCTGCAAACAATATAAGTCAACCTTATATCGGCGCCGAATTTAAGCAGTAATTTTACGCCTTTTATCTTATCCGAAAAAATATTCCGAACGCCGCTTATCTTTCCGTCCATAACCGAATCCGCCGCCGAAAGATTCACATTAAAATATCCTTGCGATAAATTAACCGCTTTAACGAGCTTTTTTAAAACACTTAAAGGAACATCTTTAATAAGCGAAGCATTGGTTTGTATTTCTATTTTCTTATTATTTTTCGCGGCGCAAAGAACAAGCTTTAAAAGATTAACGGCGCCGGCGAGAAAAGGCTCGCCGCCGGATATCTGAATAAGATTGTCTTTTGAATGCGCCGCTTCACGGCAATAAGCGTTAAAATCATGCTTTTTATTCCGGGCGTTTTTCCCGGGATACGAACAAAACACGCAGTCTTGATTGCATTTATGAATAATACGCAGCAAAGCCATTTATTTTCCGCCAAACGCCCAATAATAGCGCCCCTTTTTAAAAACTTTTTCGACAATATTTTTCTCTATAAGCCTTTGGGCCGTCGACACAACGACATTTCCGTCCGAACAGTCGCGGCATAAGACTATGTTTTTTGCCAGCTTTAGCGCCTCGGCGGTTGAAACGGGAGATTTTTTTTTAAGTATTTCAATAAAACATCTCTCATTGTCCGAGAAAAAAATCTTTTTACCGGCAACAATCTCTTTTTTCTTTTTTGCCGGCAAGCCAAAGCCCGTCCACCCCCAAATATCAATATAATTTTTATCCGCGCCCGAACACTTTTTTTTGAAAACGCATTTAAGGCACGCCGAAGCCTTAAGCTTGGCTTTACCCGCATTTTCATCCAAATCCGTCTTAATGCCCGAAGGATCGGTGACCAAGGTATTAAAACGCTCAAGCCCTATGGCCAATGATTCATATCCTTTTAAAAAACAGGGCGGCACATTCAAAAAAAGAATCTCATCCTTTAGGCCTTCCTTTTCCATAAGCTTAACGGCGGTTATAAAATATTTTTGAGCCTCATACAGAGAAACCCCGAGCTTCAAATGATTCTTTCTCATACTCCCGATATATGTCGGATAAATCATCACAAAATTGCTTATTCCTTTTTTAAGAAAATAATGTATTATCTCGGGCAAGCGGCTGAAATTAAGCTTATTGACAAGTATATTGGTTCCTATTCTTATTTTAAGTTTTTTTAAATTTTCCAGGCCAAGCGCGGCTTTTTTCCACGCTCCTTTAACACCCACCAAATCATCATGAATCTCGGCCTTATCGCTCAAAAAAGAAAATTTGCAAAATGTAAGGCCGGCCTCAACCAAGCTCCGGGCGAATTTTTCATCCGCGAGTTTTATGCCGTTTGTCTGAATTCTTATAAAATCAAAGCCGATGGATTTAGCCAAAGAAATGATCTTTACCATGTCGCGGCGCAACAAAGGCTCGCCGCCGGTAAAACCGAGCCTGCGATAACCCTTTTTATAAGCCGAATAAATATTCTTGGCTATATCGCCGAAACTCGCGTTCAATGACTTGTCAAACGAACCTTGCGAGCAAAACAAGCACTTGGCATTGCAATTATAGTTAAGAATTATTTCATAGCATTTGTTATTTGCCGATTTTTTTCTCATAATTTCAAAAAACTCTTTTCGCTTATATTGTGCATTCGCCGAAACGCCGGATATTTCAAAGCCCGCTTGAACAATGAAAAATAGTTTTCCTCTATGGCGCCGGATAATTTTACATGCATTCTCACGGCTTTTTTAATTTCGGCGTCTTTGGCGCCGGAAACATATTTTCCAAACGCGAAAGCGCCCACCGGACACATTAAAGTCTTTACCCGGGCCCCGTACTTTAAAGCTTCTTTAAAAAAAAGAGCTTTCTTTTTTGAGTCCGATATCCGCTTAAAAGCGTATTTATTAACGCCTTTTTCATCGCTTCCTATAAGCTTATCACAGGGAATAAAATTCCCGTCGGGGCAAAGAATCGCGCTCATGCAACATTCATCAAAAGAACGCTTAAGAATTTTATCCAGAATTTCATACGCGTTCGCGATTTCATAAAGTTCAAGCCCGTTTCTAATCAGTTGAAAATAATGCCGCTTTACTTTAAACATCTCGCGGCGCAATATTAAAATTTCCCGTTCATTCCATGTTTTCGTTATATCCGGCGACCACGCTATGCTCCTAAAACCCGATTTATACAAACTTAAAATATTTTCAAACAGCTTATGCGCCGATTCTTTCTCAATTACCACGGAGGCGGCGGCCTTTTGAACATCAACGCGCTTCAATATCTTTGTAATACCGCTCCCGAGCTGTCTGCTGATTTCCCTCGCGTTCACGCTGACAACCAAATTTATGTCAAACTGACTGATAAAACGCGATATTTCTTTATCAATTAAAAAACCGTTGGTAAATATATAAACGGGCAAATCATTTTTCATTTCTTTTCTCACAAAAATCAAAACGGCTTTTATCAAATTAAAATGCAAAAACGGTTCGCCGCCAAGAAATGTTATTTTTTTATCCGTTGCCGAAGACTTAAGAAACTTTGAAACCGCGCCGAGCAAAACCTTTTTTTCTATCGCTTTTTTAAATTCCGACCCTCGCGCATAGCAATAACCGCATTTGAGATTGCACAATACGCTCATATATATGACAAGATTATTCGGCGCGACCGCCGGAGTTTTTATTTCTTTGACGCTCATTTTTTTCTTTGCGTTTGCTTGTGACTCGCTTGCTTTGCCTCTATCCCTTCTCTTATTTCACCGGCTTAAGCTCACTGTCACCGTATCGCTTAATATATTCCGACCATATTCCCTCGCAGGCATTATACCGCGAACAGCCTTTGCATCTCATTGTTTTTTTTCTTGAAATCATCTGCCTTGAGGCCAAAGCGTCCGTATTTTTAAAATCCGGAGCCCAATGCTCGGTAAAAAAAAGATTTCTTTCATTTATCTCGCTTATATGCCTTTCATAGCCTTTAAAATAACAAAGCGGAACATATCTGACTTTCCATTGATCATAACCATGCTTAAGGCCGATATCTATGGCTTTTCTCATAAACACGCTCGCCTTTGATATCTTGGGCACAAATTCTTCAAAATTATCATAAGCCCCGCCATAAGTTGGATCAACAAAAATATATTCAACATTGCGTATTTTATATTTGGCGTATAGCTCCGCTATGCGCGGCAAAAACCGCATATTCGGCTTCACAATGGTGGTATTGCCGTTTATGCGCTTAAAACCAAGCTTTTTTAAATTCTCTATTCCTTTAATCAATTCATTAAAACTGCCTCGGCTTCTTGTTAAATAATCATGTGTCTTTGAATTATGCCCGTGCACGGAAAAAATAAGTCCGTCAATGCCGCAATCCACTATCTTTTTAGCGATGGTAAAATCCGAGAATATTCTCCCGTTTGTGGCGCTTAAAACCTCTTCAATACCGATTTTTTTGGCCACTGAAACCAAGTTCGCGTAATCGGGTCTTATTGTGGATTCACCGCCTATTATCTCTATAATATCCGCTTTTCTTTTCTTCGCCAGATAAATCTCTTTAATCAATTCGTCCGTTGTCTTTTCCAAAAGCTCCCGCTTGTTTGAGTTTATGCAAAACCTGCAATTATTATTGCAGGAATAGCCGGTAAAAATAACAATCTTTGTTTTTTTCAGCGCGTTTCTGTTCATTTGCCGAATATCCCCGACATCTCCACCAGATTATTGTTAAAAATAAGAAAAACGGCCGCTCCCGCGAATATCCATAAAGCGAAAGGGCGCCCTTTTATAATTTCCACTTTTGGTTTTTCCACCTTCAATTTATCAAGCCAGTCTTTTAAGATATCAATCTGCTCGGCCGTAAGCCCGTCCTTAAAACAATCATCAAAAGCCCCCTCAAAAACGGGATTACCTCTCAAGGTTCTCAGCATCTTGGAAGATAAAACCATATGAGGCTTAAGCTCCCGCGCCTCGGCAAAATAAGTGTCTTTCTGTTCCATAATAAATTCAAACATATATCTGCCGACAAAAAGTATAACGCTGAATTTAAGAACATTCATCAGCGCGACCATCAATAATTCCATAAGCCTGTAAGGAAAAAGGAAATAACCCAAAATAAAATATATTCCGTACGCCGCGAGCGATATATAAACCCATTTTTTACTTCTGAAATTATCGGCGACTTTTTCCCATAAGAAGAAAAGAATAAAATAAACTATCTCCGTCCTTAATATGATTTTGCCGAAAGTGTCTTTTAATTCCATCGCGAATATCTGATGAAGCAAAAAAACAAAGCCTATATTTATGGCGTAAAAGAATATATAAAATTTTTTCAGGCCGCCTTGAGCGGATAAAGCGCGGGCTCTTCCCTGAAACGCCCGCCATTGCGCATTGAAAAAATCAGAGGGGCTCGCCTGCCTTATTCCTTCCGAAACATAATTTATAAGCGCGAAAAGAGCCGCGACAACGAAAATATTGATAAGCAAGCTTAAAAAAAGATAATGCGGAAAAGTTTTTATAAACGGATTTATAAGAGGAAGACAGGAACTTGTCAAAATAAAAAACTTGGCGTCTCCCGCCGGCCAAATTTCGCCGTACCAGAGTATTATAGCGGCAAGAAGCGTCCACGCGAAATGGATAAGCCAAAGCCAGTAAAAATTAATATTAAGAAAACTATCCACTCTGCCGGCATAGCCCAAATATGTATTATAAGCCATTGCCAGAAAAAATAAAGCCAAAAGTTTTATGCCGAGCAGTATTTTTTTATTGAGAATTTTTTGAATTTCAAAATCTTCCTTTACAATCGCTATGGCCCAGCCGGCAAAAACAAATAAAGCTATAAGAGATATTTCGTTCATAATATAAATTAGTCCACACACATACAAAATGTTCTTTACTTTTTTAAAAAAGATTAACAAACGCGCGTATGTGTGCGGAAACTCAAGCTCCAAATAACAAATCCCAAATAAATCTCAAATATCAAATTCTAAATAATATACAAACAACAAAGCTATGCTTTCCGCCCAAAGCGGATCTGCCTAAGGCATGATATCAAGTGTCGGAAACTATGCGAACGACCAAACTCCAAACTTTGGCCCGATATACATCAGAACACCATGGCGGTATACACCACCACAAGTGAATTTACTTGTCATGGGCTCGTCCCATGATCCCATGGTGAAATTCAATTACACCAAATTAGTCCCGCTTTTAGCGGGAAACTCAAGCTCCAAATAATAAACCCCAAATCTCAAATAATACACAAACTCCAAATACCAAACCACAAAAATCGGAACAGCGAGCCTATGGCTCATCAGGTGTCATACACTATGTGCATGACCAAATATCAAATTCGTCACACCAATACATTAAAATAACATTACAAAGCGTGAATTTCATCGCGGCCGAAATGCTTCGCGTAAGTTTTCATAAGCCCCAGACATTTTCTTTTCTGAGCGCACGCTCGGCATTCCTTGGCGTATATCCGGTCTTCTTTGGGCAAAGTAATCCACGCGTATTCGCGAAGCCTCGCGTTTAACAAGCATAATGGAAAATGATAAAGCCTAAAATCTTCAAATTTGGAAATAATTTTAAAACACTTGTTTATGACACGCGAAGATTCTTTCAAGCTTAAAGCTATTTTTTTGTGATTTATTAAAGACATCCCTTCAATTTCATAATGAATGACAATAACGCCGTATTTTGAGGTGTCGGGAAACCTTTTCAAAAGAAGCTTTAAAATATTTTCAAAATCTTTTATATTCTGCTTAATGAGCACTATTCGTATTTCCATCCTTTGGCCCCGGGAAAATTTTAATATATTCTCCATACCCTTTAACGCCTCGTTAAAACTTCCCTTTGCCTTTGTAATGGATTCATGTATTCGGGCGCTTGAGCCGTGAAGAGCGCAAGCGATTTCAAAAGGAGGTTTTGCCACGCGCATAAATTTTTTGGCAAAAGCCGAATCGGAAAATTTTCTGGCATTGCTGAGCAAAACAATTCTGGTAAGAGGAACGCGTCTTCTGAAATACGCGGTAAGCTTAAAAAAATCCGGATGCAAAGTGGGCTCGCCTCCGGTTAAATTAAGAAAGCTGTCATCACGCGCGTTTTTTAAATAAGTTCCTCCCTTAAGCAAATAATTTTCAAATTTTTCAATCTGAGTTTTAAGATTGTACTGCGAGGAATCTTGATTGATAAAAGAATCCATATTCGTGCACATTATGCACTTGCTGTTGCATTTATTCCAAAAAGCTATATCGGGCATTATTCAAGCCAACTTTCAAATATTTTTTTATAACTGTTTTTTTGAAGTTTTTTCACTATAATTTTAAAAATCCCTTTTTGCAATTCGCACCAGTCGCTATCGGCCATATTGCCCCATGGTGAGCTTTGAGTTTCATAATTATGCGCGGGACATACGCCGCAAAAAGGCTTAAAAGCGCAGCGAAAGCATTTAATCTGATTTTCAAGACATGAAGAAATAATACAAAGCTTGGACGCGTCGCAATCAATTAATTCCCGATATGTGTTTCGCGAAACATTTCCCACGCGGAAAGAAGTGTCGCCCCTTGCCGCGATCATTCTTCCTTCATCGCAAGTATAAATATCGCCATTGTAATTATAAGCCATTTGCCCTATGCTTCCTCCGCACGGCGAGCGCAAATCCAAATAATTGGGATCTTCTTTTTTTAAAATTTTGCGCAATATTATGGCGGCTGTCCGCTCAATAAATTTACCCTTTTTTTCGTTTATCTTTAAAATATAATCAAGAGCTTTTTCATAAAACCTGAGATAATCTTCGGGATTATATCCTATGTCGCCCCAAACTTCTTTCGCGTAACCGATTGGAGAAAGAGGGCGGAGAAAAATTCCGCCAAAGCCCAGATTATAATATTCATCCACTATTTTTTCCGGATAAGAAAGAGAATATCTGGTGGTGGTCATAAGAGCCGAAGGCAATGAATCTTTCCGCCCGCCCGACGCGGCCGCTTTTTTAAAAAATCTCCTTAGCCATTTAACCGTCAAATTATAAGAATTGCCCCCAAGATAAACCCTGTTTTTATTATGAATAAACTCGGGGCCGTCCAGAGAAGAGCAAACGGAAATATGTTCATCCGATAAAAATTTGAATTTTTCATTATCCATTAAGCTTAAATTGCTGACAAGCGCGATAATAAGATTCTTATTGGCTTTTTTATTTTTTGTTTTGGCGTATTTAACGGCTTTTTTGACAATAGGCCAATTCATAAGCGCTTCGCCGCCCTGAAATTCCAAGGTTATATTCAGATTGGGACTTTTAAGGGCCATATCCACGCTTTCTTGAACGGTTTTATAAGACATATTCGTATCGGAAAAATCATGTTGACGGCTGATCGCCCTGCAATAAAGGCAATTATGATTGCATTTGAGAGTTACAACCATAATATGCAAACTCGGCCCGCCGTGAGATAAAGGCATAAGCTTATTAAGCTGGCCTGACAATCCCTCAAAATCCAAATAATCCCTCAAAAAACCTTCTTTCTTTAAACTCTGATAAATTTTGGATTTCTCGGAAAATTCATCATTTGAAATCTTATTAAAATCTCCGGCGCCAATCATCAGCCAATTTCCAAAATCGTTTGAAATAAAATATTTTTTTCCGATTTTTTCAAAATTAAAATTGCATAAATTGCTTTTCTTCATCTTACCGCCTCTACCCAATCTCTTCTTTCTTGCTTCTTACTTTTGTTATCGGAACAAATTCGTCCCATCCGTAAATTTCCGGATATTCCCGCCAAGGCCCTTCGCATTTTTCAAAATATAAACAATTTTTACATTTTTCACTCTTTATTTTTCCTTCATTTCTTCTATAGTCCCCGTAACTTTCAACATAAATATCGGCATCCGCCACGGGACCTTCGGGAATTACTTGTTCCGCCACGCAATTCTCATAACCTTTCATGAAACAATAGGGAATGGCTTCCGTAAAGCAATTAATGCCTTTGCTCAATCCGATATCAAGCCCTTTGTGAACATATTTCATAATAAGCTTTTTTTGAGGAACTATCCATTTCCGGTTTTTCATCGCCGTCCCTATTATATGGACAAAAGCGAATTGAAAATGATCCACCTTAAGAAAAGCGAATAATCTGGCCAAATCCGGCAAATTTTTATAATTGGCGGATGTTATAACGGTATTGGTTAAAACATACATGCCGAGTTTTTTGCAATTGACTATGCCTTTGACGACCTCTTTGAAACTTCCTTTGGCGCGAGTAAGCTTATCATGAATTTCGGCTTTGGAACCGTGTAATGACGGCCCCATTTCGGTAACGCCCGCGCGTTTAAGCTCAAGGCAATAATCATAATAAGCGAATTTCCGTCCATTGGTTTGAATTTGAACGGAAGAAAATCCCATTTTTTTCGCGGCTTTAACGGCATCAATAAGATTGGGGTGCAAAGTGGGCTCGCCGCCGGTAAAAACCGCTCCCGAAACGCCTTTTTTTCTCGCGTCTTTAAGAACGGCGATTATTTCTTTAAAAGACTTCCTCTTAATTCCCGCTCTTTTATCGCCTTGCGCGCAAAAATCACAATGATTATTGCAGTCAAAACCGATTTTAATATCTATTCTTTTCATCGCTTTACCGGTAATTTTCCATCCAATTGATAAAAATATTTTTGACGGCTTTTTCCTTCATTTTGTCTATGATTATATCAAAAACGCCCTTAAAGATTTTACATCTTTCGCTGACGGCCATATTCCCCCAAAAACTTCCCTGCGCCGCGTAATTATAAACCGGCATCATATGGCAGTACGGATTATAAGCGCAACGAGCGCATTTGGGCTGAGTCAAAAAACCGAAAGCGGATAAAAAAAGCGTTCTGGCCATCGGCTTATTTAAAAGGCTTTTAAACGAGTTTTTACAAACATTCCCCAATTTAAAAAATTCATCTCCCGAGTTGCTCAACATTCTCGCTTCATCGGAGCCGTAAATATTCCCGTTATAATTATAAGCGAGCCTGTAAATAAAATCCAGATTTTGATATCTCGGGCGCCTGCCCGTCAATATTTGGCGCGCGAACATTAAAGCGCCTTTTTCATAAACCCTTACGCCTTTTTTATTCAGAGCGATAATATGCTCAAAAGCTTTTTTATAAAAATCCAAAAACTCTTCGGCGCCATAACCCACGCTGTTCCATTGAACTTCCGCTCTGCCCAAAGGGTCAAGCGGGCCCAATTGCACCCGCTCAAGGCCTTGTTTCAAAAATTCATCCACAATTAGTTTGGGATATTCAAGCGAAGCGCGGCTTATCGTGCAAATGGCGTTCGGCGCTTCAATGCCGGTATTTTTTTCAGCCAAAGAACTTATTTTTTTCAGCCATTTCGCGACTATTTTGTGGGCGGAACCTTTGGCGATTTTCCTGTTTAAATCATGCAGAAATTCGTGCCCGTCCAGCGATGAACAAACCGTGATTTTATTTTTTATGAGAAAATCCAGTTTTTTCTCGTCCATGCCGATTAAATTGGTCACTATTGAAAAGTGAATATTCCTTTTGAAAATCTTGTTTTTCTTTTTAACATAATTTACGATAAATTTTACGGTTTTAAAATTTAGAAGAGGCTCGCCGCCCTGAAATTCCAGCATCAAATCTTTACTTTGAATATCAAAAATAAAATCCGCCGTTTTCCTGGCGGTTTCAAGCGTCATATCATTATCAACCGCTTTACCCGAAGCCGCGTTCGCCCCGCAATAAAAACAATTTGAATCGCATCTTTTGGTAACCGAAATTATATGGATATGCGGCCCCTTCCAATCTCTGAGAAAATAAGAGCCCAGTCTTTCAGCCAACAAATCAAAATCAAGCCTGTTTGTAAAAAAATTCTTTTCGGAAAGCCGCTTTAAACATTTTTTATCTTTTACTTTCCCTCTGAGAAAGGACTCAAATTGTTTTTTATTCAAAGAGATATTATAACCGGCGTCATTTGAAAGAATAAAACCGGAATTTGATTTTTGAAAATAATTTATAAACGGCCGATAAACTTCTTTTTTCATAAAATTTTAACCAATTGCCCAATTGCCTAATTACCTAACTATGTATAACCCTTTTTAAAAAGTTTTATCAATATCTTAAGATATTTTCTTAAAGCTTCGTCATTTTTTGACATGCCCAGCATATCCCCCACGGCTTTTTTACTTATTTCGGTTCTCATTTTATAAGCCAAACTTCCGCCATCAAGGCCGGGAAGACGATAATAAGCCGCCAGACAGGCGGCGCATCTCGCGGAACCCAAGCTCGGCTCGCAGGATGAATATTTCTTTTTAATTCCTTTTAAAGCCGTTCCCGCGGATATCTTTTTCCTCTGCCTTAAACCTTTGACGAAAGGATAAGGATACAGCGATAATGTTCCGTCGGGAAACATTTCCAAATCCCTTAAAAAAGGGCAAAACTCATTGTCATAGGTTTTTTCCCTGAAAGCTTCAAGCAAAGACTCCAGCAGAATAAAATCTCCGGATTGAACCCTTTTAATCACGCGTGAAATTATTTTTTTCATTCCTTTCAAAAAAGCTTCATAATCCGATTCCTTCCAATCAAATCCGTGCACGCATTCTATGCCTATGTTTTTGACTCCCATATCCACAAGAGCTTTAAAATCTTCGTACACAAAAGAGCTTCTTAAAGGATGAACGCAAAAAATAATATGCAGTTTTTCTCCCAGCCTGGCCAAAATACCGGGCAGCTTTTTCTTTACATGCGCATAACTGCCGCGGCCGCCGGGAAACTTCCGAACCATGTCCTGAGTTTTTTTTGTCCCTGAAAAACTTATTGAAAGCCTTATATCGTTTTCGGCCAGATAATCCAAATGCCCGTTTTCAATAAGTATTCCGTTGCTGGCCACCGACACAAACAGCTCTTTTTTCCTTTTTAAAGCCTTTTTCTTGGCCAAAGCCACGATTTCTTTCAGCAATTCAAATTCTAAAAAAGGCTCTCCGCCGTAAATTTCAAGTATTTTTTTCTTCCCTTTTGAATTTATAAAAAGGTCCAATGCCTTATCCGCCGCGAAAAGATTTGTTTTTTCTTTCAGGCTCTTGTCTATAAAGCAATGCGAACATCTCAGGCAACAATCCGATGTCAAAGCTATTTTAAATTTATTTATCTCTTTGTTAAATATCATTATAAATCAGCGCGGCAATGCAACAGAGCGACAGCAAACAACTTTAAACACAGATTCAAGATTATGATTTAAAATATCGTTTCAAAATAATTTTCAAGATTTTCGCTTTTTACGGGCTTAAACTCTTTTTCGCCGAAAAGCTCGGGATATTCGCGGTCTATGCCGCGGCACTTGCCGTTTAAAACGCATTTTTCGCAAGACGCGGGCTTTGAGGCCTGCTTATTTTTCATCATGGACATATTCACCGTTTCCCCGCTCGGAAGCAACAAAGGATCGCCGCCTTCTTCCTCCGATTCCCAGTCGGCTATAATATTAAGATATTCGGGAAACACGCACGGAGGAAAGTTAACCAGCATTCTTGAAAAAACCGGCATTTTAAGATCTTTTATTATCTTTAAGCCTTCTTTTATTTTTACGGCGGCTTTCGTAACGGGAAGCTTGAGCGCGAGCTTGTTTTTCCACATCATTCCGCGATAATGCGAATAAATAATATTGTAATAATTTATCCCCAAATCAAGATACGCCATCTTAAAAAATTGGGGGAAATTTTTATAGTTGAGCTTATTGACAACTTGATTCGTCCCCAGTTCCGCGGACAAAGCTTTTACATTTTCGGCGGCTTTCATGATGAGTGAAAAGGCCCCTTTAGAATTAACCAGCCTGTCATGAACTTTGGCATTATGCCCGTGTATGGAAATATCAAACATATTAAAGCCGCTTTCAACC